>JBIIXT010000043.1:0-7738 GCA_044347205.1 Candidatus Nanopelagicus sp.
TGGATTTTAAAGAACTTAAGCGGGATGAATTTAAACCGTATCTCCTTGCATACTCACGTTCGGTTGGAAAATATGAATCTTGCATTCGCTCCAATTGAATCCGAAGCATCATAATCACATCACAACTTTGAATAACTTCATCAAGATTATATGAAACCTCTACTGGCCATTCTGATACTCCTACTGGCAACAATGTTGGTGGTGCTACTAAAGTTACTTTTGCTCCTAGTTTATTTAGTAGCAGAACATTGCTACGGGCAACTCTAGAGTGCAAGATATCTCCAACAATTACTATTCTTAGCCCGCTCAAATCTGGCGCATCTGGTTTGAGATGGGATTTAATAGTGAAGGCATCCAATAAAGCTTGAGTTGGATGTTCATGAGTGCCATCACCAGCATTAATAACTGATGCCGAGATCCACTGAGAATCTGCCAACCGCTTTGCAGCACCAGAGCTACCGTGTCGAATCACTACCGCATCTGCGCCCATTGCCTGCAAAGTTTGAGCCGTATCTTTTAAACTCTCGCCTTTGCTAACACTTGAGCCTTTGGCCGAGAAATTTATAACATCAGCAGATAATCGCTTTGCTGCAGCTTCGAAGGAAATTCGAGTTCTAGTTGAATCCTCAAAAAATAGATTAACGATCGATTTTCCGCGCAAAGTTGGAAGTTTTTTATTTGGTCCATCTGTAATCCGTGCTAACTCTTTAGCGGTTGCAAGCAGTCCAAGTGCTGCCTCTTTGGAGAGATCTTCAATAGAAAGAAGATGTTTTGAGATCATTTGATCAGCTCCACGGAGTCCTCTGAATCAATTTCCTTTAAATTAACCTTTACTTTTTCATTTAGGGCAGTTGGAATATTCTTGCCAACAAAATCTGCACGAATCGGCAGTTGTCGATGCCCACGATCAACTAGGACTGCTAACTGAACTGATTTAGGACGACCTAACTCACCAATTGCATCCAATGCCGCTCTAATTGTTCGACCAGAGAAGAGAACATCATCTACTAGGACCACATTTTTTGCCTCAATTCCTCCAGGAGGTAGCTGGGTTGGCATTAGGGGTTTAGGTGGGCGCATCCGTAAATCATCACGATGCAGTGTTATATCTAAGAATCCGACCGGTATATCTGATTCAAATTCGCGAATGAAGGCAGCGATACGTTCGGCCAAATAGGAACCTCGGGTTGGAATCCCAAGTAAAACTAGATTATTAACACCTTGATTATGTTCAATAATTTCATGAGAAATACGTTTGATCGCGCGGTCGATATCAGCGCTCGTTAATAAAACTGCCATTTAAATCTCCTTCGCCGCCTCTCAGGACGGATCGTTAAAGGAACGCCCGAAGGCTACCATCAAAACTGTGGATAATGAAAAATGATAAATATCGGAGTGGCTAGCCTTCACACATGGCTAATACACAAGAGAGCACCTCGGCAAAATTAAGATCCATTCGCAAATCTAAGGGCTGGTCACTACAAGATGTGGAAACCAATTCTCGTGGAAAGTGGAAAGCCGTAGTTATCGGATCGTATGAAAGAAGTGACCGGGCTATCTCATTGAAAAAGGCTATCGATCTAATGAATTTCTATGAGGTTCCAATCTCCGCGCTATTTAATATGCCAATTTCCGAGCCTGGAAGTCATTTAACTTTAAGAAAAATTATTCTTGATCAGCGAAAGATCTCTCAAAGCCTTGATGAGAATCTGCAATCTGTGAAGGTAATGATTGCTTATATCACAGCGAAGCGCCAGGATTGGAATGGCCAAGTTTTATCTCTGCGGTCAGAGGATCTTCAGTTTTTAGCAATCCTTTTAAACCGCAGTACCGATGAAACGATTGAATATCTAAGTGAAAACAAGTACTTGATTAAATAGCTATCGAATCTTTGATTTTTACAACTCTTCCCAAAACACCATTTATATAGGCAGAAGATTCCTCAGTTGATAAGCTCTTTGCCAGTTCAACCGCTTCATCTATGCATACTTCGATTGGGATCTGGCTTCCCCATAGGATCTCAAACAAAGATAAGCGTAAAATATTTCGATCAATTGGTGGCATTCGATCCATGTCCCACCCTTGGGCGTAGGTAATTATAAGTTCATCAATCTTGGAAATATGTTCTGAAACTCCAGTCAAAAGGTCTGCAACATAGGATTCTTGCGAAAGTTCACTCGCTCCACGATTGGCAAAAAGATCACGTGCTGGAACATTCTTTATGTCAGATTCATATAAGAAATCTAATGCCCGCTTACGAGCTTTACTCCGGGCAGAACTCATTAATTTGCTCGACCCAGATATGAACCGTTTCGTGTATCAACCAAAACCTTCTCGTCTTGTTTAATAAACAATGGCACCTGAATTGTTATGCCAGTTTGAAGTGTGGCCGGCTTTGTTCCACCTGATGATCTATCTCCCTGAATACCGGGTTCGGTATAAGTAATGGTTAATTCCACTGATGCAGGAAGCTCGATATAAAGTGCGTTGCCTTCATGTATTGCAACAATCACGTCGGCATTTTCTAGCATGTAATCGGTTGCATCTCCAACCGTAATTTTTGATATTGATATTTGATCAAATGTATTAGAATCCATAAACATATAATCATCACCATCTTTATATAAATATTGCATATCGCGTTTTTCAAGCATTGCTACATCAACTTTAATACCCGCGTTAAAAGTCTTCTCCACAACCTTTCCAGTTAGCACCTGCTTCATTTTGGTTCTAACAAAAGCTGGGCCCTTACCAGGTTTAACATGTTGAAATTCAACTACTGTCCACAACTGACCGTCCAGATTCAAAGTCATGCCGTTTTTTAGATCATTTGTGGTTGCCATTTATGTCCATTCAAGTTGAAGTTTAAGGTGCTGATTCTACCTTGCTAGCCAAGTAATTTTTGCATTGCTCGTAAAGCCAATGCATAACTCTCTTCTCCAAAACCAGCAATAGTGCCATTTACAACCCCAGAAACAACAGAGGTATGGCGGAACTCTTCGCGGCTTAACGGATTAGATAGATGAACTTCAATTACCGGTGCTTTCAACATCGCAACGGCATCCCGAATTGCGTATGAGTAATGGGTAAACGCTGCAGGATTAATGATTACAGGCTGTTTTTTATCAGCTGCTTCATGTAGCCATTGAATAATTTCACTTTCATCATTGCTTTGCTTTATATCAACCGTGAGGGAAAGCTCAGTCGCTGCTTTCTCAATAAACTCGCAAAGCTGCGGATAAGTAAATTGCCCATAAATATCACTATCCCGCAGATCTAATCTAGAAAGATTTGGGCCATTAACAATTAAAATGCTCATCGGGTAATTCTCTCATACGCTTTCGCGATATCAGCCTTACTTACCTCTTCTAACCAAATTGGTTTGCCGACCCCAGATAAACCAATAAATCGAATACGACCAGCCTTCACTTTTTTATCAGCCTGCATGATCTTAATTAACGTCGATAATTTAGATTTTGGATAGACAATTGGCAGGTTAAAAGATTTCAGTAGGTCGCGATGTCGCTTAACTACCTCATTGCTTAATCCCCCAAGGATTTGGCTCAATTCAGCGGCGAAAACTAAACCAATAGCTACCGCCTCGCCATGACGTAACCGATACTTTGAATCTTTTTCAATTGCATGACCCAAGGTATGGCCATAATTTAAAATTTCACGCAACTTACTCTCTTTAAAGTCACGACCTACCACTTTGGATTTAACTTTGATGGTTCGGTAGATTATTTGCTCAAAATCTAAAACATCTGATTCTAAAAGGCTTAATATTTTTGAATCCCAGATAAAACCAGATTTGATGACCTCAGCCATACCGGCTGAAATATCTCGCTCCGGCAAAGTTTGTAAGAATTTCAAATCAATAATTACTTTTCTGGGAGAATTAAAAGAACCAATTAAGTTTTTACCAGAAGCTGCATTTATTCCCGTTTTGCCACCAATGGCTGCATCAACCATCGCCGCTAAAGAGGTGGGTATTGCATACCAAGTGATACCACGCAGCCAGGTAGCAGCAACAAAACCGGCAAGATCTGTTGTTGCACCCCCTCCAACTGCGACAATGCAATCTTGGCGAGAAAAATTGCGCTTGCCTAATTCACGCCAAACCCGATTTGCTGATTCAATATTTTTCTGTGCCTCACCATTTGGTAAAGCTAGAATATGCACATTTTTTGCAGTTGGTAACTTAACAAACTTTCGCAAATTTTGAGGAATTAGAATTAAAACCTGATTATGTTCTTGCTCTATCTGCTTTATGGCTCTTGCATAATCATCACCGATTGATACTTGATACTTGTTTTCAGCCTTAACGGATATTCGTTTCATGCGTTGATCCCCAGGAGACTAACGATCTCTGCTGCAGCCTCTGCTGGTTTCTTAGAATCTGTTGAGATTGTTTTTGTTGCAAGCTTCTCATACACACCGCGCCTAGTACTCATTAATGAGATCCATTGTTGTCTTGGATTGACCAAAAGTAACGGACGCTCTTTATTAAAACCAATACGCACTGCCGCCTGTGCAATCGTGACATCTAGGAAAATCACTGGGTACTCTGCGCCCGCTAAAACACTTTCAATCTTAGGATTAATTGGCGCTCCGCCACCAAGTGAGATTACGCCATTAAAATCTTTCAGCAGTTCTAAAACCACCTTTTCTTCAATTCCACGAAAAGTACTTTCGCCATCTTCAACAAAAATATCTGAGATTTTTCGCCCTGTTTTTAATTCAACCATCCGATCGCTATCTGCAAAATCCCACTTTAATTCCTTAGACAGTGCCTTTCCGACCGTTGACTTTCCAGCGCCAGGTGGACCAATCAAAACTATTTTTCTTTTTTGCATGTGTACTACTTAATAATCAAATTCGCGATGTAATTCTCGAAATTGCGTTTGGTTTCACTGATGCTATCGCCACCAAATTTATCAAGGACTAACTCCGCTATAACTAGAGCGGCCATCGCTTCGGCAACAACACCGGCTGCTGGCACCGCGCAAACATCAGAACGTTGATTAATTGCTTTAGCACTTTCACCTGTTGCAACATCGATCGTATCAAGTGCTTTTGGAACCGTAGATATTGGTTTCATGGCAACTTTTACTCGCAATATTTCACCATTGCTCATCCCGCCCTCTGTACCTCCTGCGCGATCGGTACGTCGAACGATTTTTCCGGCAGCATTCTTCTCAATTTCATCATGAGCAACCGAACCACGTCTAGTGGCTGTTACAAATCCATCCCCAACTTCAACACCTTTAATCGCTTGAATACTCATCATTGCACCAGCTAGTTTTGCATCGATTCTTCGGTCCCAATGTGTGTGCGAACCTAAACCTGGTGGCATGTTGTAAGCAAGAACTTCAACTACACCGCCTAAAGTATCTCCATCTTTATGCGCTTGCTCAATTATAGAAATAATTTTCTTGCTTACAGCCGTATCAAAACAGCGCACCTCATTACTATCAATAGCACTTAAATCCTCAAACTTTGGAAGTGAATAATCACTGGCCAGAGAAACTTCACCGATTGATACAACGTGACTAATAATATTTATACCAACACTCTGTTGTAGAAATGCTTTTGCTACTGCGCCTAAAGCAACTCTTGAAGCTGTTTCGCGCGCACTGGCCCGTTCTAAAATAGCCCTTGCATCATCAAAATTGTATTTTTGCATTCCAACTAAATCAGCATGTCCTGGTCTTGGTCTAGTGAGCGGAGCATTCCTTGCAAGATCTTTTATTTCCTCTTCTGCAACAGGATCAGCACTCATCACTTTCTCCCACTTGGGCCACTCTGAGTTTGCGATTTGAATAGATACTGGTCCACCCTGCGTCTTACCTAATCGAACGCCACCAATAATGCTTACTTTGTCCGCTTCAAAATTTTGTCGAGCACCTCGACCAAAACCTAGGCGCCTTCTTGCTAATTCTCGATCAATATCTGCAGTTGTAATTTGAATATGTGCAGGTAAGCCTTCGATGATCGCTGATAGCGCAGGGCCATGGGATTCACCGGCGGTTAACCAACGTAACATTTTTAAATATCCAATCGCTCTTAAGGGGTATATTCTCTCAGATAGCTAGCCGAAGATGCGACTAATTAGCTTAATACGATGAAAAGTTGGCTGATTGCGCAACCAAATATCATCGCCGGTGCAAAAGGAATTGATACCTTCCTGCGTAGTAAACCCCATAATCCGCCAATAATCCAAGCAGTATCAATGGCAACAACGAATTGCATAAATTCTTGTATCGAAGATCCCAAGATGAATCCAAGCTTTACATCTCCAAATCCGATACTGCCTTTGGAGAACAAGTTTATTAAAAGCAGTACTGTGAAATAGAGGAATGCAAAATAAACATTAAATCTAAACACCAATATTGAGCAAAGTAGAAGGAATACAAGATCTGAATCTCGAATGAAATGAGTCTTGAAATCATGATGGGCAATTCGCCCAGCGATTGATAGAAGAAGAACAAAAGAAATATTTACAAGCACTCATACAGAGTAGTTGGTGCAGTAGTAAACCAAATTATGCTTGTGGATTACCTGCCGATGGCAGCTCTGCCCACCTTCAATAACTCATCTCGCATCTGTTCATTATCAAATTTAACTCCAGAAAAATACTGAATCTGAAATAAAGCTTGTTCAACCAAAAGGGCTAGGCCACCGATTACCTGCCGACCAAGGTTTTGATATCGCTTTGCTAACTCAGTTGGCCATGGATGGTAAATGACCTCAAAGAAATCCGCCTTGCTAGAAATAATTGATAATCCATCTGTAGCACCCGCTGGTGTTGTAGAAATAATTAAGTCTCGATCCTGAATCTGCGCAAATGTATGCCAATCCAAAAACTCAAGATCTAGATCACCACTAGCAGCATGGAGCTGATCATGTCGATTCATTGATCTTGTTAAAATACTTACTTGAGTTCCAGTACCACGCAAAGCGCCCAATGCCGCCCTTGCTGTTCCACCAGCTCCTAAAATTGCAATTCGTTTACCAAAATAAGGTTGCAGTAGATTCTTAAACGCTAATAGATCAGTAGATAAACCAATACTGCCTGTTGACTCAAAAATAATAGTGTTAATTGATGAAATTTGTTTAGCTAAAGGATCAACTCGATCAACAAAACCTATCGATATTTCCTTTAATGGCATCGTTAACGCTAATCCTCTTATGCCACTATCCCTGGATTTATAATAGAAATCAGCAAAATTATTCTCTTCTACTTCCTGCGCCGTAAATTCAGCCTGAACATTTAGTAGATCGTAAGCATGCTTATGTAATAGTGGTGAGAGTGAGTGACCAATAGGTGATCCAGCAACTAACATTTTAATCATTTAAACAAACCCGCATCCTCATTTTTCCTGAATTCTATTACCCACTTACTAAACTCGGGGTATGAATTGGTAAATCTAGTATCTTTGGGTTTTACCGTAATGAAATAAAGCCAATCTCCGCTAGCCGGACTAACAGCTGCTTTCATCGCCGCCTCACCTGGATTACCAATTGGGGTTGGAGTCAAACCTCTATACAAGTACGTATTATATTTGGAATTCAAAGCTAATTGCTTGTAACTCATTCTGATATTGCCTCTTCTTTTCTCGGCAAAATCTATTGTTGAGTTCATTTGCAGCGGCATATTTATCTTTAAACGATTATAAATAACTCTGGCAATCTTTGCATAGTCCTGCGGATCTCCCTCTGCCTCTGCAATCGAAGC
>JBIIXT010000005.1:0-26287 GCA_044347205.1 Candidatus Nanopelagicus sp.
TAGTCTTTTAACTTGTTTTTGTTTTGTACCTAAAGCAAATAATTTTAATTAAATAAATTTAATTAAAAAGATTTAGTAATTAAGTTTCAAAGGTATTTATAAAACAATAAGAAACATGTTGAAAATATAAATATTTTTTTACATGTTAATTAATGCCTTCGATTTCGTGTTAGAAATCTTTGGCATTGACTTTATTGCACGTTGTTGAGTTCTCAAGGTACGACTGCGCATTGCCATCAAAATTACTTTTGATTACAAGGCAACCTATTTCCTTGATTTGCAGGCATGCCTACAAACCTTGAAAATCAGGGTTTTCCATACCCAGCCTTCTTCTGAAGTCCGTCTCGTATGGGGAGGTGAAATATAACCCCCTCTGAGAGGGGGGTCAAATTGGGATCACCCCCAAAAAAGGGTTAAAAACCTTATTTTCTGCTGGTTTTGCTAGATCAGGACCACTGCCGCTAAGTCCCGTTTTCCCTTCCTTAAAAGAAGATATTTTCCATGCAGGAAATCACTCTTTTTAGGGGTGAAATCCTCGGAAACAACCTTCTCGTTATTGAGGTAGGCGCCCCCTTCTTTAACGATTCGCCGGGCCGCAGACTTGGAATCCACAACACCACACGCGGCCAACAGATCTACCCAAGCCGGAATGTCTGCATTTCTGGCAATCTCTACCCGAGGAAGCTGCGATAGGGCAGCATCCAAAGTGGCCAAATCAAGCTCTGAGATATCGCCCTGCCCAAAAAGTGCCTTAGCAGCAGACTCAGCCATATCGCAGGCCTTTTTACCGTGAATTAATGTGGTCATCTCCCGGGCCAACTCGCGATGAGCTGCACGAGCCCCTGGATCTTTTTGAACCATCTCAATTAAGGCTTCGATTTCAGAGTGCTCCTTCATTGAAAACACCTTTAACAGTTTAGGCATATCAGCATCATCGCAGTTGAGCCAGAATTGGAAAAATTCATATGGTGAAGTCATCTGCGGATCTAGCCAAATAGCGCCACTGGCGGTTTTACCGAACTTACTTCCATCAGATTTAGTTAGAAGTGGAACTGTTAGAGCATGTGCAGTACCACCTTCGACCTTACGGATTAAATCAAGTCCGGCCACAATGTTTCCCCACTGATCACTGCCACCGATCTGCAGTGTGCAGTTGTTGCGACGGAATAATTCAAGATAATCAAAGGCCTGTAGTACTTGATAGGAAAATTCAGTGTATGAAATTCCACCAGCATCCAGTCTGGAGGCAACTGAATCTTTAGCCAACATTTGATTGACACTAAAATGCTTACCAATGTCGCGCAAAAATTCAAGTGCTGAAACCGGCTTAGTCCAATCAAGATTATTAGCCAAAACCGCTCCACTTTTTTTATCATCAAAATCAATAATCATCTCTAATTGTTTGCGGATTCGAGATACCCAATCGGCAACTATGCTTTCGTCATTTAGTGAGCGCTCTTCATTTCGTCCACTTGGGTCTCCAACTAATCCGGTTGCACCACCTACTAATGGAATTGGTTTGTGGCCGGCTAACTGGAAGCGCCTTAAAACTAAACAAACAACTAAATTACCAAGGTGCATGCTTGGCGCTGTTGGATCGACTCCCAAATAAAGCGTTATTGGTTTAGCCATGGCTTCTTCTAGAGCCTTCAAATCTGTTGTTTGGGCAATTAGGCCACGCCATCGTAGATCGGCTAATAAATCCTGGGCGTTAGTTGAACTCATTGGGAGATCATGCCTGAAAAGCGGGATCGGATGAGGGATATCTGCTTTGCGTAATTCTCAAGTAACTTATCAAGGTCTTTAATCGATGCTGAAACCGATGATGGCGCTGTGCCCATAATGGAATCACGGGATTTAACCGCTTTCTCCACCGTTAAAAATTCGAACAAATCCTCCATTAGCTCTGGATGAAACTTTAATAGTTGAGCCTTAGGCATCTGATGCAACTCCAGCCTATTGCTTTCACAATATTTAACGTATTTACCAGCAACTTCATGTGCCTCGGCAAAAGGAACGCCTTTTTTTGAAAGGTAATCAGCAATTTCAGTTGCTAATGAATATCCAGCTGCTGCCCCTTTTGAAATACTTTCGCTTTTAAAGTTTGCAGTTTCAACCATCCCAGTTACAGCGGGCAAAAGCATTAGCAGTTGATCAACGGAATCAAAAACGGGTTCCTTGTCCTCTTGAAGATCGCGATTGTAAGCAAATGGCAATGCTTTAAGAACAACAAGTAAAGTTGTTAGATTGCCTATAAATCTGCCGCTCTTTCCACGAGCTAACTCGGCTGCATCAGCATTCTTCTTTTGCGGCATAATCGAAGAGCCTGTTGAGAATGCATCAGATATCTCCACAAAATTGAACTCTGTACTTGACCAAAGTACAAACTCCTCGCCAATGCGCGATAAGTGAACACCAATCATTGCCATAATGAACAGTGCCTCTGCTGCAAAATCGCGATCACTGACTGAATCAATGCTATTTCGCATAGCGCCAGCAAAGCCCAAACTCTGCGCACTTTCCTCTGGCGCCGGTTGAATTGATGATCCCGCCAAAGCCCCTGCCCCAAAAGGTGAGAACGAATTACGTTTTTGCCAATCAAATATTCGATCGATATCGCGGAGTAACGCATGAGAGTGTTTAGTTAATTCCTGCCCAAATGAAATTGGTTGAGCATGCTGAGTATGAGTAAAACCAGGGGCAATCGTATCTGAGTGCTTTTTCCCTTGTGTATTTAATGCAGTAATTAGACTACTTAACAAAGTCGCTACTTCTAATAAATGGTCAATTAAATACAGTTTAAAATCTGTAACCACTAAATCATTTCTAGATCTGCCCGCTCTGATTGACCCACCAAGTACTCCGCATTCAATGATTAATCCTCGCTCAATCGCGCTGTGAACATCCTCATCTGAATCATCGTAAATAAAGCTGCCCTCACCGATTTTCTTTGCTAAATCTAGCAAACCCTTTTTTAAAGTGGCCCCATCATTCTTTGAGACAACGCCAACTTGAACCAGATTGCTCAAATGAACAAGGTTTACTTCGATTTCATAGGGAGCCAAGCGCCAATCAAAATGCACGCTTCTTGAAAGATTTCGCATTGCATCATCTGGCTTTGATGAAAATCTAGCACCCCATAAAGACATTACCGCACCTTTTTCATACTTTGATTTCCCGAAACAAACCTATCAATGGCTTTTGCTAGAGCAGAACCACCTGTCGCTGATTTTGCAATCACCATAATGGTGTCATCCCCGGCAATTGTTCCTATCCCGGAAAGTGAACCATTCTTAATGGCTCGATCTAATTGACCTGCTAGTAACTGGGCAGCACCTGGAGGTGTTTTAACAACTGCTAAATTACCGCTGGCGTCAATATCTAATACTAAATTCTTTAAATTACTTGAAACAACCTCTGTAGCTGAAATAAATTGGTATCTAAATACGCCGGTCGAATCTTTACCCCTAACTGCCCCTAGCTCCTCTAAATCCCGACTCGCTGTTGCCTGAGTTACCTTTACTCCTTTTTTAGCCAACGCCTTAACTAAATCTGATTGGGAATGAACAACACCACTTTCTACCAATTCAATGATTAATGATCTACGTGATGCACCAGAATCTAAAATTAATTTACTCATGCGGCAACCACAACAGTTCCGCCAACTCCGGCAAATGCATCAAGAACAGATTTCAAGCTAGTCCCATTGACGATGCGGGCAGATTTTGCGCCAGACAATACAGCGTTAATTACAGCTGTTACCTTTGGAATCATGCCATCGGCCAAAGTTGGCAAAAGCTTTTCCAAATCAGAAACAGTGATCTGACTTATCAAAGATTTCTTATCTGGCCAATCAGAGTAAATCCCATCAACGTCAGTTAAGAAAACAACTTGGTCAGCTTTTAAAGCCCCACCAATGGCGCCAGCAATTAAATCAGCGTTGATATTCAATGCATTTCCTTGCGCATCTAATGCAACAGGGGCAATAACTGGTAAAAATTCAGCATCAATTAGAAGTTGAAGTAACTGTGGATTTACCGAAATCACCTCTCCTACTAAACCAATATCAACCTTTTTTCCATCAACTACTGGCATCAATTTTCTAGCTACAACTAAACCCCCATCACCAGCAGTAATTCCAACAGCATTAACCTCGCTGCCGATCAGATAACTAGTAATTGATCTTAAGATCTGCCCACATAAAACCATTTCAACAATTTCAAAAACTTCAGGCGTTGTTATGCGATAGCCTGCCACTCGATCTTTGCCTAAACCCACTTCTGCTAACGCCTTATCAATTTGCGGACCACCACCGTGGATTAAAACAACTTGATCGCCATCGATGAAAGCATCTCCGATCGCCTCCAGCACAGGATCCATCTCCCCAGTGTGTATCAAAGCATTACCGCCATATTTAACAACCAACATTTAACGTACCGCCAAACTACTTAAACCTAGATCCTCATTAAAGCCACAAATTAAGTTTGCATTTTGGATGGCCTGTCCAGCAGCACCCTTGCCTAAATTATCAATAACTGAAGAAACAACTATGCGCTGTGTGTGCTCATCTAATGCCACTTGAATTTGCACATTATTGCTACCCCCAACAGATGAAGTTTTCGGCATTTGTCCTACCGGTAATAGTGAAACAAAAGAACTATTTTGGTAGAACTTTTCATATGTCTGCCTGATCCGCTCAATTGAAACTGACTTAATTGATTTCCCAGAGACGGTAGCTAATATCCCCCGTGGCATTGGTGCCAACATCGGTGTGAAGGAGAGTTTGACTTCTGCACCCGACCACTGCGTTAAGCACTCCTCAATCTCCGGTGTGTGTTGATGAACACCACCAAATTTATACACACTCATAGAGTTCATTACCTCACTACCCAAGAGATCAATCTTTGCTGATCTGCCGGCACCAGTGGTGCCAGAGGCTGCTACAACTACTAGATCTGATGCATCAATAAATTCAATCATAGGTGCGATAGCAAGTGATATTGCTGTTGCATAGCAACCAGGATTAGCAACCCTGTTTTCCTTAGAAATCTGCGCTGAACCAACAATTTCTGGCAATCCGTAAACCCATTTACCTGCATGCTCACCTGAATAATATCTTTGCCATGATTCTTTACTAGCAAGTCGGTAATCAGCACCTAGATCAACAATCTTAATCTTTTCATCAATCTGGGAAATCAACTTTGCCGATTCACCATGTGGCAGGGCCAAAAAAACCAATTCGCATTTGTTAATCAGTGAGGTATCGGTAGCTTCAAACTTCATATCTGCAAAATTGCTTAGATGCGGATGGATTGATGAAATCAACTCCCCGGAATTACTTCCCGCCGAAATGTAAGAAAGATTGAACTTAGGATGGTTTGTAAGCAAACGCAACAATTCACCACCGGCGTAACCACTTGCCCCAATAACTCCAACATTCATAGCAACAGGGTATACCTATAATGTATATTTATGCAATTTTAAGCATATTTATACAATTAACTACGTAGAACAGCCGAATGGTCCTTTACTGCCATGGCTACTGCACCATCTCTAAATTTGGCAACTTCTTCCGAGGTCAAAGTGCGATCACTGGCACGAAAAGTTAGTGTGAAAGCCAGCGATATTTTTCCATCTCCGATTTGGTCATAGCGATCAAATAACTCAATCGACTCAAGAAGTTCACCTGCGCCCCTGATTAAACTCTGTTTCAAAGCATGAGCGGAAGTTTGTTGCTCCACAACGAGTGCGACGTCTTGAACAGCTGCTGGGAAATTCCATATCTTTGGTGAAGTGCTTTGCGCTAACACCGGTAACTCACTAATAATCACTGCGAAAACACATGTTCGCTCTGGTAAATTTAAATTCACACATACTCGTGGATGCAGCTCACCTGCATGAGCAACTGCTTTCCCACCAACTCTAATCTCAGCGCACCTTCCTGGGTGCCAAGGCGCCAGTTCGGTATTAAGGATTTCGTAGGAATTTCCAGTGCTATCAATAATCGATATAGCCTCTGCAACAGCATCACTCCATTCAAATTTTCTGCCAGCACCGTGCCAACCACTTTTAACTTTTTCACCCGTCATTACTCCACCAACAAATAGCATTTGCTTGGGAACGCTTTCATATATCTGCGCAATGGCCTTTGTAGTTGGACGTTTGCCGGTATCAGGCATAACTGGCGTGACTGGTGCGGTGGTATTGCGGAACACGCTACCGATCTCAAATAAAGCAACATTCTTACTACCTCGACCAAGATTTAACTGCAACGCCGAAAGCAAACCAGGGATTAAATGGGTGCGAAGTAATGGCATCTGTTCAGACATTGGATTCATCATTCTAAAACTTTTCGCTCGATCTCCAGTAAAGCCAAGTAGATCTATCATTTCCTGGTTTGTAAATGGGTAGTTAATCACTTCCGTAAATCCTCGGTTAGCTAACCCCACTGCAACGTTTCGCTTACGATGTTGCATCTGAGTTAATTTAGCACCAGTACGACCGATTGGAAGTCTCGATGGGATTAACGCGTAACCATTTAATCTAGCAATCTCTTCACACAAATCAGAAGCAGTAAGTAGGTCTGGTCGCCAGGATGGCGCAACAACAGTATAACCAGATGCACTCGCCGCTACCTTGGCCCCGATTGCAGTAAATGCATCTTTTATCTGTTTACCGGTGTACTTGTAACCAAGCTTTCCTTCAATCTGGGCATTTGAAATCTTGAGACTTAAAGGCTTCTTTAAAGTTCCGGCAATCGCAGTATTAATTAATTTACCACCGGTCAATTCAATTAATAATTTTGTTGCCCGAGCTGATGCGATTGCAGCCAAGTGCGGATCCGTGCCTCTTTCAATTCTCCTGGAAGCTTCACTTGATAATTGATGATTTCTGGAATTCTTCGCAATTCGAACTGGATTAAAATGGGCTGCCTCTAGTGCAATCCTCTTGGTCGACGGATTTACTTCACTGTTCAAGCCGCCCATCGTTCCAGCAATTGCTTGCGGTTTTGAATCATCGGTAATTAATAAATCATTTGGAGAAATGGCTCGATCTACTTTATCTAAAGTGATTAATTTTTTGAATTTGCTACCACTGCTAACGCGAATTGCGCCATGAATCTCATCGGCATCGAAGGCGTGAAGAGGCTGCCCTAACTCGAGCATTACATAATTGGTGATATCAACTGCAACCGAAATGGATCGCATCCCGCATTTTTCAATCCTGCGCTGCATCCATATCGGAGTTAATTTCTTAGCGTCTATCTGATCAATTGTTCGCAAGTAAATTAGATCTGCACCATCTTTATCTTCGATCTTAACCGCTACACCCTTATTGCTTTTCACTGAATCATATTTTTTAACATAAACAAGGGAGGCGGGATCGGAGAACTTCAGATTCAATGATCCAGCTAGCTCTCGGGCTAATCCCCTTACGCTCATTGCATAACCACGATCAGGGTTAACCGCGATATCAAAAATTACATCCTTTATTTCAAGAAGTTCTATGGCATCAGACCCAATCTTGCCCTCTGGCAAAACTATGATTCCAGCAGAATCATCACTAATTCCTAACTCCTTTGCCGAGCAAATCATGCCATCACTTAATTTGCCATAGGTTTGGCGAGCACTAATTTTGAAATCACCAGGTAGTACTGATCCAGGTAGAGCAACCACGACTAAATCATTAACCTTAAAATTCCTAGCACCGCAGATTACAAAGCGAGTTTTTCCTTCACCAGTATCTAAACCCACATACCTAATTGGCTTCTTATTATCTGTTAGCTCTTCAATGCTTACTACCTTGCCAACTTTAATCGGACCGGAAAGATCAGCACCCTGTACTGAAATACTCTCAACCTCAAAACCAACTTTTACAAAAGCATCTGAAATCGCTTCATTTGTTATTTTCGCCGGCATTACTACATGTTCGCGCAACCAACTTAGTGGAATCTTCATCGCTTACCCACTCCAAAATGTTGCGTGAAGCGCACATCTCCTTCAACAATGTCATGCATATCTTTAATCCCGTATTTGACCATTAAGGTTCTTTCTAAGCCCATACCAAAAGCGAATCCCGAGTATTTTTTGGGATCAATTCCACATGAGGTTAATACTTTTTCATTAACCATGCCACAGCCGCCCCATTCAATCCATCGGTCGTTGAAAAAGAAATCAACTTCAGCACTCGGCTCAGTGAATGGAAAGTAGGAAGGCCGTAATCTAGTTTTAACATCTTCACCAAAAATACTTTTAGCAAAATAATCTAATGTTCCTTTGAGATCGGCCATAGTAATATTTTCATCAATAACTAAGCCTTCGACTTGATGAAAAACTGGAGTATGAGTGGCATCTAACTCATCTGCTCGATAAACCTTGCCGGGGCAGATTACATAGATTGGTGGTTTTTGCTCAAGCATTGTTCTAATTTGAACTGGTGAAGTGTGTGTGCGCAAGACTAATTTTGAATCTCTGGGCTCAATGAAAAAAGTATCCTGCATAGTTCGAGCCGGGTGATCTGCTGGAATATTTAAGGCATCAAAATTTAACCACTCAGACTCAAGTTCAGGACCTTCTTTAACTTCATACCCAATTCCAATAAAAAGATCTGAAATTTCATTAGTTAACAAGGTGAGTGGATGTAATCCCCCAGTTAGTGATTCACGACTTGGAAGTGTCACATCTACTCGCTCAGTTACGAGAACTGATGCATCTTTTTCTCTGTATAAATTCTCACTCTTTTCATTAAAGGCCTGATTAACTTTATTCTTTGCAGCTCCTAATACCTTGCCAAACTCAGCACGCTGCTGTGGATCAAGTGATCCAAGTTTTTGATTTGCTTTAGCCAATGGTGATTTATCACCGATGAATTCAATCTTTATTTGCTTGAGTTGCTCAGGACTCTTTGCCCCATCAATAGCTGCCAAAGCGAGCTGCTCATCGGCATTGATTTGCTCAAGGCTTAACACGGCATCTTCAGAAGAATTCATAACCTGCAAAGCCTACTAATTAACACCTATTAAATGCATGAGGATTGCAGCAGCGCTGGCAACATTTAATGACTCGGCATGGCCCTTCATTGGGATACTCACTCTTTTAACTGAAATAGGCAGATCCGGTAAGCCGCGAGCCTCATTTCCGAAAATCCAAACTCCGCTCTCCTTACTCTGTTTTACATACTCTGAATCGACCATGTTTTCCCCGCTAACATCCAAAGCATGAATTTGAAAATCATTAGCCAGGACATCTTCAATAAATTGATCCAACTTCACATCAGCAATAACTGGAATATGCCAAAGGGAACCCACGGTAGCTCTAACTGTTTTTGGATTAAAAATATCAACACTATTATCTGAAAAAATCACTGCGTCAAAACCACATGCATCGGCTGTTCTAATCACTGTTCCTGCATTTCCTGGATCTTGAATCTGCCAAAAATACGCGATCTTTTTTGGTTGAATACGCCAAAGATCTTCTAGCTTTAAAGACTTAGTTGAACAAAGGGCCAGTATGCCTTGCGGTGATTGAGAATCAGCCATCTCATTCATTACTTGATCTGATGTTTCGAAAATTTCTACATGATTTAGTGTAGAAAGATCGACCTCATTAGAAAGCTTAGAAATTCCAACCTGGGTCAAATACAGCTGCTTCACTTTAAAACCTTCGCCCATCTTAGGAAAAAGTGCCTCACGAACGGCTTGAATTCCTTCAACAACAAAAGTATTTTCTAATTCGCGGTTTTTCTTCCCTCTTAAACCAAGAAGAGCCTTCACTCGACCAACATGTGGTGAGTGAAGGCTTGAAATCTTTTCCATTACGCCAGCGTTATTAATCGGTGACTACGTTTTTACGCGCAATCTCTACTAATTTAGCAAAAGCTGCTGGATCATTTGTCGCAAGATCTGAAAGAACGCGGCGATCCACTTCAACACCAGCAATCTTTAAACCTTGAATCAAACGATTGTAGGTCATGCCATTCTCACGAGCTGCTGCATTAATGCGCTGGATCCAAAGTGATCTGAAATCACCTTTCTTGTCTTTGCGATCATTAAAGGCGTAAACCATTGAGTGAGTGACCTGCTCTTTGGCCTTTGAAAACAATCGAGAACGTTGACCACGGTAACCGGCTGCTCTCTCTAAAGTTGTACGGCGCTTCTTAGCTGCGTGAACGCCACGTTTTACTCTTGCCATTTATCTATCTCCCTTACTTCAAACCAAGCATGCGCTTTGCTGAAAATGTATTTGGTTTTTTCGCCTCAACATCACCGGTCAAACGACGAGTAACTCTTGAGGATTTTCGCTCTAATAAATGTCGCTTACCAGCGCGCTCGTGCATAATCTTTCCAGTACCAGTAAGGCGAAAACGTTTTTTCGCACCACTGTGGGTTTTCATCTTCGGCATAACTTCCTCCTGTTACTTATCTGCTGGAACAAAACCTTTTAACTATTTAACAACTGAATCTTTTGGTGCTGCTTTCTTACTTGTGCTGGCTTTCTTTGCCGGCCCTAATACCATTGTCATATTTCGACCCTCTTGTTTGGGGGCGAACTCAACAACTGCTATTTCGGCAAGCTCTTCAGCTAGCTTCTGCAATAAGCGATATCCCATCTCTGGACGTGATTGCTCACGGCCACGGAATTGGATCGTTACCTTCACCTTGTCGCCACCTAACAAGAACTTCTCAATGTGATTGCGCTTTGTCTCGTAATCATGAGGTTCAATCTTTGGTCGAAGACGCATCTCTTTCACAATAATGTGAGTTTGATTTTGTCGTGCTTCCCGAGCTTTTTGTGCGATTTCGTATTTGTATTTACCAAAATCCATAATCTTGCACACTGGTGGATTAGCGTCCGGTGATATTTCAACGAGATCTAGACCGATCTCATCTGCCATTTTGAGCGCCGCATCAATTGCGGTCACACCAATTTGTTCACCATCCCAGCCAATCAACCGAACTTGCGGAACGCGAATTCGATCATTGATACGTGGTTCTGTGCTGATAATTTCTCCTTAGCCGTTTCATCTTGATTTGATATCTGCAGTTACTGCACAAGTGAAAACAGCCGCGCTTAACTAAATTAAGCAACCAGTCCGCCGAGGCGATAAAGGTGGGAGCGAAAGCATCCACTTGATGGCCTAACTCTATCTGACCTGGGCCTAAGCGAGAAATCCGCACTAAGGCGGTAAAAACAACGCGAAAAATGACGACTTTCCCAGTTACCTACCAGTATCAGGTAAAAACAGTTCTACGATATTTTTTTAATGCCACAGATTTCCCCGGCAGCTCCCCATTCATATCCCCGAGCAGTAACCCTAAAAAAAGGCAGAGCAAAAGGAGAACAAATGCTTAGTTGGAAACTTCATGGCGATGGAAAAACCATTGCGTCAGGAGAAGTTGTATCAATTGATGAGAGATTAACCTGGCCAAGAACCATTGGTATGGGTATGCAACATATTGTGGCTATGTTCGGTGCAACATTTTTAGTTCCAATCATTACCGGATTTCCACCTACTACTACCCTGTTTTTCTCGGGTATTGGTACACTTCTATTTATTTTGCTCACACAAAATAAACTTCCAAGTTACTTAGGTTCCTCATTTGCATTCCTAGCACCAGTAGCTGCCGCTAAAACAGAAGGCGGCATTGCTGCAGCTCTAGGTGGCATTGTTGTGACCGGAGTTCTTCTAGCCCTTGTGGGATTTGCTGCTAAAGCAGCTGGCACGGGTTGGATCGAAACATTTATGCCGCCAGTTGTAACTGGCACAATCGTGATGGTAATCGGATTAAATCTTGCAGGCGCTGCAAAGAATGATTTTATGCAAGGCCAGCGCTTAGGTTTAATCACATTACTTTCAATTGGATTAATCGGTGCATTCTTCCGTGGCTTCCTTGGTCGAATTAGCATCTTTGCTGGTTTGGTTATCGGTTATGCATATGCAGCACTAATGGGTGATGTTAATTTCGATGGAGTTAAAAATGCGGACTGGGTTGGATTACCAACCTTTACATCCCCATCATTTAGCACCAGCGCCGTCATTCTCTTTTTACCAGTTGTCTTGGTTCTAATTGCAGAAAATGTTGGTCACGTAAAGGCTGTTGCAGCTATGACTGGCAAAAACCTCGATGATCAAATTGGTAATGCATTAATTGCCGATGGTGCTGCTACGACGCTGGCTGGTTTAGGTGGCGGTTCTGGTACAACCACTTACGCCGAGAATATTGGCGTGATGGCGGCAAGCCGTGTTTACTCAACCCTTGCTTACATATTTGCAGGTGTTGGCGCCATTTTGCTTGCACTTTCACCAAAGTTTGGCGCAGTCCTTGCCGCGACACCAGCTGGTGTTAAGGGTGGAGTAACTGTTGCTCTCTTTGGAATGATCGGAGTGCTCGGTGCAAGAATTTGGATTGATGGCAGAGTGAATTTTGCTGATCCAACTAATCTATACATCGCAGCTGCTTCTCTAATTATCGGCATCTCCGATATGTCTTGGACTCGTGGTGATTTCACATTTAGCGGAATTATCAATGCAACAGTGATGGCAGTTATCGGCTATCAGATCCTAAATCGCATTGCTAAAGCTAGAGGAACCAACAGAGGTTAAAGAACTTCACAATGATATGGCTCACCATTTGGTGGGCCATATTTTTTTATCCACACATACGCGCAAAAACTCAACTACTATTGGCCAATGTTCGATAGATTAAAAAGGAAAAAGGCTGTAGCGCCTACACACTCAATATCGGCCGTTGGTGAATCTTTATCCATTGATCAATCAGCTCGACAAAAGCGCTATTTTATTTCAATGATGATTCGAACCTTTTGTTTTATCCTTGCAGTTGTTCTACCAAATCCATGGCGCTGGGTGGCACTATTTGGCGCAGTAACGCTTCCGTATATTGCAGTTATTGCAGCTAATGCCGGCCGTGAAACTATTAAAGGTAATGCGATCTACAGTAAAAAGTATAAAGAATTAGATTAAATCCGCGGCTATATTTTGTCTTTGGTATAGGTCGAAATAAATTCCATTTCTTGCAATAAGTTCCTCATGATTTCCAACCTCTGCAATCTCACCCTTATCAATAACAAGAATTTGATCTGCGTTTACGATTGTAGACAACCGGTGGGCAATCACTAGGCTGGTTCGTCCAACCAGAGCTACCTTTAAAGCAGCTTGCACGAGAGCTTCATTCTCTGAATCCAAATGCGCGGTTGCCTCATCTAATATTACGATCGCTGGTTTCTTTAATAGCAATCTAGCGATAGCTAATCTTTGCTTCTCTCCACCAGATAATCGATGCCCGCGTTCTCCGACAATTGTCTCTAATCCATTAGGTAGGGACGAGATGAAATCCCAGATCTGCGCTGATCTACAAGCGTTTTCAATCTCTTGACCACTCGCACTCGCGTCAGCATATTTTAAATTATTGATAATCGAATCATGAAACATATGAGAATCTTGCGTCACCACACCAATATGTCTGCGCAGGGACTTAATTGAATATTCTCTGATGTCCCGACCAGCAATTAATATTGATCCACCTGTTACATCGTAAAGACGTGGAATCAAAGCACTGATGGTGCTTTTTCCCGCACCTGATGCACCAACAATTCCTGTAAATGATCCAGGTGCTGCTTGAAAGGATAAGTTTTTTAATATCTCACCGCTTTCGATTAACTCTGCCTTTGCAACTAACTCCAATGAGGCCAAGGAAATTTCAGAAGCTTTCGGATAGGAAAAGGAGACTGCTTTAAACTCGATACTTGGTTTACGTTCGCTGAATTCAATTGCATTTGCGCCATCTTTTACCATTGGCTGCAGATCTAATACTTCGAAGACTCTTTCAAATGAAACTAGTGCGCTCATAACATCTACTCGGACATTAGATAGTGCTGTTAGTGGACCATATAGCCTGGCTAGTAAAGCAGTAATGGCCAGCAAGGTTCCAACGGTAATTGATTTACTTATTGCTAAATGTCCACCAAATCCATACGCAATCGCAGTTGCAATCGCAGCAATTGATGTGAGTGATATAAAAAATATTCGATTTAGCAATGCAATCGAAATACCAATATCGGCAACACGTCTTGCCTTGCTGCCAAATCCTTCCTTTTCTAAATTGGCATCCCCATAAAGTGAAACAAGTAAAGCTCCAGATACATTAAATCGTTCTGTCATATTTGATGACATTTCAGCGTTTAAATTAAAAGATTGTCTGGTGTAGTCCTGTAAACGACGACCAACCCATTTAGTTGGGTATAGAAATAAAGGCAAAAGACAAAGTGAAATCAAAGTTATCTGCCAACTTAGAGTCAGCATTGCCACAGTAACTAGTATCAAGCTCAATACATTGCTGATTACGCCAGACAAAGTTGCAGTGAACGCTTGTTGGGCGCCAATAACATCTGAGTTGAGTCTTGAGATAAGTGCCCCGGTTTGAGTCCGAGTAAAGAATGAGATTGATTGTTGTTGAACGTGCTCGAAGATTAATTTACGCAGATCATAAATTAACCCCTCACCAATACGCGCCGAGAATAATCTTCCGATCATGTTGAACAAAGCATCCGCAAGAGCGATCAAGCCAACAATGAAGGCCAATCTGGTAACTAAGGCGCTATTGCCAGGAATGACTCCTTCATCAATTAGCTCACGCAGAAGAAGTGGAGTTGCAATAATTAAAAATGCATCAATGACAACTGTTATAAGAAAGAGTGAAAGGGCTATCTTGTAGGGTTTTGCAAAGGCAGCAATTCTTCTAAGTGTGCCTGGCTTTAGTTTCTGATTCTTAACCGATTGATCCGCAGTTAAAGAACGAAATGACATCCAAGTTGCTTGCATTGACATGGGAAAGCCTTGAATTACTTAAACAGTGAATCCGATCGAGCGAAGCTGCTCTCGACCATCATCTGAGATCTTATTTGGACCCCAAGGCGGTAGCCATACCCAATTAATTTTCACATCTGATGTTAGATCAGATAAAACCTGTCTTGTTTGATCCTCAATAACATCTTGTAATGGACAAGCAGCAGAGGTCAGTGTCATGTCTAAAATTGCGATGTTGTTTTCATCCAGGCGCATGTCATATACCAAACCTAAATCAACAACATTAATTCCTAGCTCTGGATCAATAACATCCTTCATAGCCTCGGTAATATCATCAAGTGACGTGCTCATGTGCAAATCCTATGCCATTAACTGGGAAGAAGCATCTTTAAAAGCCATCCAGCCTAGTAGCGCACATTTAATTCTGGCCGGAAATTTTGAAACCCCAGCAAATGCAACCGCATCTTCTAACAATTCTTCATCACCTTTTGATTGACCCTTACTTTGCATCAAGGCGGTGAATTGATTCAAAATTTCAACTGCCCGCACGTACTTTTGATTAATCACCAAATCACTCATCATTGAAACACTAGCCATAGAGATTGAGCAACCAACCCCATCCCATGAAATACCGCTGACTACTCCATTTGAGATTGAAAGATTTAAGGTGACCTCATCACCACAGCTTGGGTTGTTGTGTTTTACTTGTATATCAAATGATTCCGTCAAACCTTTATGATGCGGAGTTCGGTAATGATCTAAAATTACCTCCTGATAAAGTGAATCCAATTCCATTACTTATTCACCTTAAAATAACTTTGAACCTGAGAGATACCCTCTAACAGTTTTTCAACATCAGAGATGGTGTTATACAAATGAAATGATGCCCTGGTTGTGCCTACAACATTTAACTTGCGCATTAACGGCCAGGCACAGTGGTGTCCAGTGCGAACTGCTATTCCATATTGATCCAAAACTTGTCCAACATCATGTGGGTGCACGCCATCTATAGTGAAGGAAACTACTCCGCCTCGATCAATCATGTCGATTGGTCCGATTACTTTGACTCCTTGCATATGAGCTAAGCCATCTAATAGAGCCTTAGTTAATTCAGTTTCATGATCGTGAATATTAGAAATTCCAATCTCATTTATATACTCGACAGCTTTTGATAGGCCAACGGCTTGCGCCATGTTTGGAACGCCAGCTTCAAATTTTCTAGGCAGTTCTGCCCAAGTTGCATCTTCCATACTTACTGAATCGATCATGGAACCACCGAACAAGAATGGCGACATCTCTTCTAATAAAGATTGCTTTCCCCATAGAACACCGATTCCAGTTGGTCCAAGCATCTTGTGGCCAGAAAAAGCAATGAAATCAACATCTAGTTTCTTAACATCAACTGCAAAATGCGGCACTGATTGACAAGCATCTAATACAACAATTGCCCCAACAGATTTGGCAGCAGCAGTAATTTGAGCAACTGGAGTAATGGTGCCTAAAACATTGGATTGGTGAGTAATTGCCACTATTTTTGTTTTCTTATTTATTAATTCAGAAATTTTACTTAAATCTAATCGTCCATCTGGTGTTACTTCAAACCATCTTAATTTAGCTCCGGTACGTTTAGCCAATTGTTGCCACGGAATCAGATTCGCATGATGTTCCATCTCTGAAACTACAATTTCATCACCTGCTTTAAGATGAAATTTTGATACAGATTCACTGTTTCCAAAAGAG
The DNA here is from genome assembly GCA_044347205.1 of Candidatus Nanopelagicus sp. GTDB lineage: Bacteria > Actinomycetota > Actinomycetes > Nanopelagicales > Nanopelagicaceae > Nanopelagicus. The sequence goes on from JBIIXT010000005.1 coordinate 16,564, forward strand.
TAAGCCAGCGCATTTATTGATTCAGTTGCACTTTTCGTAAATATTGTTTCGGCAATCTCACCACCGATAAATTTTGCAACATTCTCTCGAGCCGATTCATAGGCTAGAGAGGCCTCCTCTGCAAGAAGGTGTGCACCTCGGTGAACGGCAGCGTTATGTTTGCGATAGAAATCTGACTCGGCCGCAATTACAACTTCAGGCTTTTGCGATGTAGCACCACTGTCTAAATACACAAGCCGATTGCCACCACGAACAGTGCGCTGCAGAATCGGGAAATCTTTTAGGTATTTAGTTAGATCAATCATTTAATTTAAGCAGATGTATAAGCTGCGTAACCTTGCTCTTCTAGTTTATCTGCCAATTCAGGACCGCCTGCTTCCACAATTTTTCCATTAGCAAACACATGAACAAAATCAGGCTTTATGTAGCGAAGAATTCTGGTGTAGTGAGTAATAAGCATTACGCCAAGATCGGAGTTTGATTTAACTCGATTTACGCCCTCTGAAACTATGCGAAGTGCGTCAACATCTAATCCGGAATCTGTCTCATCAAGAATGGCAATCTTTGGGCGCAGCAACTCCATCTGCAGAATCTCATGGCGCTTCTTTTCACCACCAGAGAATCCTTCATTAACATTTCGCTCTGAAAAAGCGGTATCCATGTTTAAAGATGCCATAGCAGCTTTAACTTCACCGACCCATGTTCTAACTTTCGGTGCTTCCCCACGAATGGCTGTTACAGCTGTTCTTAAGAAATTTGAAACTGAAACGCCCGGTACTTCAACTGGGTATTGCATTGCTAAAAATAAGCCAGCTTTTGCTCTTTCATCAACTGACATTTCGAGAACGTCAACACCGTCTAAAATTACTGAACCACCAGTGACTGTATATTTTGGATGACCAGCAATTGAGTATGCCAATGTGGATTTACCAGAACCGTTTGGGCCCATGATTGCGTGAGTTTCACCAGAGCGAACTGTTAGATCCACTCCCCGCAGAATTTCTTTACTTCCAGCTTCAGTTACAACACTAACCTGCAGATTCTTCACAATTAACTCACTCATTATTCTCTCCCTTATTCGCTTATGACTACTTGATTGCCGACACGTTCTACATTAAATTTTTGTAAAGCTTGAGTAGCTGGTGGTGTTAGAGCTTCACCAGTTCTGATATCAAATTCGGCTCCATGTAACCAGCACTCCAATTTGAATCCGGTGATTTCACCTTCAGCTAGTGAAGCTTCCGCATGGGAACAAGTATCGGCAACTGCATAAACCTCATCACCAATTCGAGCAACACATACCGCTGTGCCATTGACATCAATGCTTGCTGGTTTGCCTTCAACTAGTGAATCAAATGCTATTTCACTCATTAAACACCAACCTGGGCAAGTTCAAGATCAATTCGATCCATGATGCGCTCTTGAATTACGTCATTGTTTAATTTACTAATAATCTCGGCAAAGAAGCCTCGAATCACTAATCTACGCGCGATCTCAGAAGGAATTCCTCTTGATTGCAAATAGAAAAGTTGCTCATCATCAAATCGACCAGTTGTACTTGCATGCCCAGCGCCAACAATTTCACCGGTTTCAATCTCTAAGTTAGGAACTGAGTCCGCACGTGCACCATCTGTTAAAAGCAAGTTTCGATTTAACTCATAAGTATCCGTGCCATCTGCACCCTTATGAATGAAGACATCACCAATCCAAACAGTTCGAGCGTCTTTACCCGATAGTGCTCCCTTATAATTTACGCGAGATTTTGCATTTGCGATCTTGTGATCGACATGAATTCTATGTTCTAGATGTTGACCACTAGTTGCAAAGTACAAACCAAATAAATTGGCATTTGCACCCTCGCCAGTGAAATCAACAGTTGGATTTAACCTAACAACTGATCCACCAACTGTTATTACATATGAATTAAATTCGCCATCCTTTGCAATCATCGCGTGGTGTTGACCCAAGTGAATTGCCTCTGGGTTCCACTCCTGCAACGTAACGAAATTCAATCGCGCTCCTGGTGAAACGATTATCTCAATTTCTTCACCGATCTGTGCAGCCCCTGAATTCTCGATGATTACCGTTGCCACACTGTTTACTCCCGCTTCAATTACCAATCTGGCAGTTTGTGGCTTGCCTGTGCAATTTCGGCTGAGCATAATTGGTTCAGCTAACTGAGCATCCTTAGCGATTTTAAGGTGAGAAGTTGATAAAACCTCAGAGCGCACTCGGTTGGTAATTAGATCTGCACTGACATAAGTAGGTGGTAGCGATGAGCTATCTACATCTTGAAAAATAACTTGTGGATTTTGACCTGACTTTAATACAAAAGTTAATTCGCTCGTTGTTGAAGTGCCTGGATCCTGCAAACCGGCTAGGCGCTTAAGTGGCGTAAAACGCCACGCCTCTTCCCGACCTGATGGAGCTAAGTAATTGGTAGTGAGTGAACTCATTAACCAACTGCACCTTCCATTTGTAATTCAATTAAGCGATTTAATTCAAGTGCGTACTCCATTGGTAGCTCTTTTGCGATTGGCTCAATAAATCCACGAACAATCATCGCCATAGCTTCATCCTCAGTTAAACCACGGGACATTAAGTAGAAGAGTTGATCATCGCTAACCTTAGAAACAGTTGCTTCATGGCCCATTGACACATCATCTTCGCGAATATCAACATATGGATATGTATCAGAGCGAGAAATAGTGTCTACCAATAGGGCATCACACTTAACAGTGCTCTTTGAGTGATGAGCGCCTTCTTCAATTTTTACTAGACCGCGGTAGGAGGTTCTGCCACCACCACGTGCAACAGATTTAGAGATGATTGTTGAAGATGTATATGGAGCTGCGTGAACCATCTTTGCACCTGAATCTTGATGCTGACCTTCACCAGCGAAGGCGATTGAAAGTGTTTCACCTTTTGAATGAGGACCCATCAACATAACCGCTGGATACTTCATGGTTACCTTTGAACCGATATTGCCATCGATCCACTCCATGGTTGCACCTTCAGCGCATGTTGCGCGTTTAGTAACTAAGTTATAAACGTTGTTAGACCAGTTTTGAATAGTTGTATATCTAACCCGGGCATTCTTCTTAACGATGATTTCAACAACTGCTGAGTGCAATGAATCAGATGAATAGATTGGCGCTGTACAGCCCTCTACATAGTGAATATATGAATCCTCATCAGCAATAATTAATGTGCGCTCAAATTGACCCATATTTTCCGTGTTAATACGGAAATAAGCTTGTAGTGGAATATCTACCTTTACGCCCTTTGGCACATAAATAAATGAACCACCAGACCATACTGATGTGTTTAACGCGGCAAATTTATTATCGCCAACAGGAATTACCGTGCCAAAATATTCACGGAATAATTCTTCGTGCTCACGTAGAGCTGTATCAGTATCTAGGAATAAAACGCCTTGCTTTTCTAGATCTTCTCGAATTGAGTGATAAACAACTTCAGATTCATACTGCGCTGCCACACCTGAAACCAAACGTTGTTTCTCTGCCTCTGGAATACCCAAGCGGTCATAGGTATTTTTAATGTCATCTGGCAACTCTTCCCATGTTGTTGCCTGCTTCTCAGTTGATCTCACAAAGTACTTAATTGTGTCGAAAAAAATTCCAGATAAATCTGAACCCCAAGATGGCATTGGCTTTTTCTCAAATAGAGATAATCCTTTTAAACGAAGATCTAACATCCATTGTGGTTCACTCTTCTTGGCTGAAATATCTCGGACAACCTCTTCGTTGATACCACGCCTTGAGTTTGAACCTGCGTCATTTTTATCAGACCAGCCGTACTCATACTTTCCAATGCCCTCTAATTCTGGATGGGTTATTTGGCTCATGCGTTGGCTCTCTCTCGTTTGTTAGTTTTTACTGCTGCAGGAATATAAGTGGTGCAAACTCCATCACCATGAGCAATTGTTGCCAATCGCTGCACATGTGTTCCGAGGATTCGTGAAAATGCTGCTGTTTCTTCATCGCATAATTGTGGAAACTCTGAGGCCACATGGGCGATTGGGCAATGGTGCTGACAAATCTCCTCACCCTTGCCTTTCTTTCCTGCCGAAGCGGCAAAGCCTTCTGTGGTTAATAGTTTGGCAAGAGATTTTGTTTTTTCAGCAATAGTTTTATCTGAATTTTTGATCAACTCCGCTTTGCGCTCTATCTCGACGGCGCGAGATTGTGCGAACTCTTTTACTAAATGCGCACCACTCTTAGAGCTCATGAATTTCAAAGCAGAAACGGCAAGATCATCGTAGGAGTGCTCAAACTTCTCTCGGCCTTTATCGCTCATTACAAAAAATTTAGATGGCCGACCACGTCCTTTTGAAACTGCTGATGGATAAGGCTCTCGTGCAATTAACACACCTTCTGCAACTAAAGAATCGAGATGGCGGCGAATGCCAGCAGGAGTTATTTTTAGACGCACAGATAAGTCAGCCGCTGTTGCTGGCCCACTCTCTAGGATCGCCTTAGCAACCTGGTCTCGCGTGCGATCTGGCTCATTCTTTTTCACAACAGAAGTGTTGCGTAAATACCCAGATATTGCCACTTGATCTCAAAGATTTGGGTGTGAGGTTGCCCAACTTGTCGATCAAATACAGCCTTGGCGCCCCCCTCACCTAATAGGCTTAAAACATGATCCTAAGCAGAAAATCCATACAGGGTCGCATCTTCACTTTTCTTCTAATTCTGCAAGCTGCCTTAGTTGTTACAGGTGGCGCCGTTCGCTTAACTGGATCGGGATTGGGATGTCCAACTTGGCCAGAGTGCACTCCAGGTTCCTATACCCCAGTACCAAAACAAGCTGAAGGTCAGTTACACGCCTGGATCGAGTTTGGAAATCGGCTACTTACATTTTTACTACTTCTAGTTGCCTTAATTGCTTTGGTAATCGCAGTTCGTGTTAGTAAAGGACTAAAAAATAAATCATCAATCCGATCACTGGCATTAGGCCAAGTTCTAGGAATTTTTGGTCAGGGTATTTTAGGTGGCATAACTGTGCTCACTGATCTAAATCCGATTCCAGTTGCAGCCCACCTGTTGTTGTCTATGCTTTTGATTTCTGGCGCAGCATCCCTACGATTTACAATCGTTGGACTAGAAACTCAAAAAAGTGACACCACACAAATAACTTTAATCCGCTCACAAGTATTTATCACCGCAGTTGTGCTAGTTCTCGGAACGATCGTCACCGGAAGTGGTCCACATGCTGGTGATGAGAAGACAAAACGTTTTTCATTTGATCCACGTTCAGTTTCAGTTCTTCACGCAGATTTTGTGATCATTCTGTCGGTAATTACAATCATCCTTTGGCTCCTTACCAAATCTCTTAAAGGTGTTGTCTACCGCAGAAATAACATCCTTCTCCTAATTATTTTCATGCAGGGAATCATTGGATATGTTCAGTACTTCACCGGGCTACCTGAGCTTCTAGTTGGTTTTCATCTACTTGGTTCCACGCTCACTTGGATCGCAGTCTGGACTCTTTTTAAATCGCTGAATATCAAACTTATTGGAGGTAGAAATAAATGAGTTTAAATCCCAACCAATGGAGTGATTTAGATGATGCAGCGGTAACCGTAAGCAGAGCGCTGGCGATGGATGCTGTTCAAAAAGTGGGCAATGGCCATCCTGGCACGGCCATGTCACTTGCTCCAGTTGCCTATACCTTGTTTCAAAGGTTCTTAAAGCATGATCCGGCGCATCCAAAATGGGTTGCTAGAGATAGATTTATTCTCTCTTGTGGTCACTCCTCCCTCACTTTATACATTCAATTATTCTTAGCCGGTTACGGGGTTGAGTTATCAGACCTGAAAAGCTTTAGAACTTTAAATGCATTAACACCTGGACATCCTGAATACGGTCACACAATTGGTGTTGAAACAACAACTGGCCCACTTGGTCAAGGTGTTGCAAATGGTGTCGGCATGGCAATGGCTGCTCGGTATGAAAAAGGTTTACTTGATCCATCAAATAAGAGTGATTTGTTTGATCACAATATCTGGGTCATATGTTCAGATGGTGATTTGCAAGAAGGCATTAGCGCCGAAGCTTCTTCCCTTGCTGGCGTGCAACAACTTGGAAATCTAAAGGTTATTTATGATGATAATCGTATTTCAATTGAAGGAGACACCCACGTTGCCTTTAATGAGGATGTATCAGCGCGCTACCTTTCTTACAACTGGCTCGTATTAGAAGTGAAATCTTTGGCAAATGGAGATGTTGATCGAGTTGCTTTAGAGAGTGCAATGGCCAAAGCAGTAGCTGAGAAGAGTAAGCCGGTTTTGATTCGATTGCATTCAGTAATTGCTTGGCCGGCGCCAAATGCCAAGGGAACAGCTGAGTCCCATGGATCAGCATTAGGTGCTGATGAAGTTGCAGCTACTAAGAAAATCCTAGGATTAAATCCAGATGAAAGCTTTGCAGTTAGTAAAGAAGTGCTCTCTCACACCAGACAGATTCAAAAACGCGGTGAGAATCTATATGCGCAGTGGCAAATAAAGTTTGAAAAATGGCAAAAAGATAATCCAGTTGGAAGCGCACTTCTTGATCGATTAGTTAATCAAAAGCTTCCAAAAGATTGGGCGAAGGCGCTTCCAATTTTTACAACTGAAAAAGATATTGCCACCCGAGCTGCATCCGGCAAAGTAATCCAAGAGATCGCTAAATCACTCCCCGAATTTTGGGGTGGCTCAGCAGATCTTGCCGGAAGTAATAACACCTCAATCGATGGTGCTAAGTCATTTCTGCCAACCACATCTTCCATGAAGAATAGTGATCCATACGGGCGCATTATTCATTTTGGAATTCGCGAACATGCAATGGGCGCAATTCTTAATGGAATTGCTCTGCATGGCTTAGCAAAACCATATGCTGGAACTTTCTTAGTTTTCAGTGACTACATGCGGGGCGCAGTTCGATTGTCTGCATTAATGAATCTTCCGGTTACATACGTTTGGAGTCATGACTCAATCGGTTTGGGTGAAGATGGTCCTACTCATCAACCAGTAGAACACTTAGCTGCGCTACGAGCTATTCCAAATTTGGCGATTATCCGTCCAGCGGATGCTAATGAAGTATCCGTTGCTTGGCGTGAGATTATTACAAGAACGGCGCCTACTGGGCTTGCTTTATCCAGGCAGAATTTGCCAGTACTTGATAGAACGAAATATGCATCAGCTGAAGGTGTCGCCAAAGGTGCATACGTCTTACTTGATACCTCACCAGATTTCAAAGTAATTCTAATTGCTACTGGTTCTGAGGTTTCACTTGCAATCAAGGCTCAGGATGAGTTGTTAAAAACTGGCGTGCATACACGCGTGGTTAGCGCACCTTGCCTTGAATGGTTTGCCGAACAAGATGAGGCGTATCAAAACAAGGTATTGCCAAAAAACATTAAAGCAAGGGTAAGTATCGAAGCCGGAATTGCGATGCCATGGCATAAATTAATTGGTGATGGTGGAGTTGCAGTTTCTATTGAGGAATTTGGTGCCTCAGCTGATGCTAAGACTTTGTTTACTAAATATGGCTTTACAGTTGAAAATGTGGTTGCCAGCGCACATGCCTCGCTTGCGAAAAATAAATGAGTGATTCACTAAAACAAATTTCTGGCGCCGGGGTATCAATTTGGCTAGATGATCTATCGCGGGCGCGTTTGGCAGATGCCTCGCTGCAAAAGTTAATTGATCAGGATTACGTTGTGGGTGTAACCACTAATCCAAGTATCTTTAATAATGCCATCTCAAACTCTGATTTGTATGTATCAGACATAAAATCGATGGCTAGTTTGAGTGTTGATGAAATCATCACGGAGTTAACCTGCAGTGATGTATCCAGGGCCTGTGATTTGTTTACGCAAACATTCATCCAAAGCAATCAGGTAGATGGTCGAATATCTATTGAGGTCGATCCAAGATTTGCCAGAGATACCCAGGCTACGATTGAGCAAGGTAAATTCCTTTGGCAAAAGATTAATAAGCCGAATTTGCTAATTAAAGTTCCGGCTACTGAACAAGGATTGCCTGCTATTACAGCCTTGATCGGTGCTGGTATAAGTGTCAATGTAACTTTGATTTTTTCATTAGAACGATATCAACAAGTATTAGATGCTTACGCATCCGGTATTGAGCTTGCAATTGCAAACAATTTATCACCACAGAGCATCTTCTCAGTTGCCTCATTTTTTATTAGCCGTATTGATTCAGAGGTTGATAAATTACTTGCTGAAGATTCAAAACTTCGAGGCAGCGCCGCCATTGCAAATGCGATTTTGGCTTATCAGTATTTCGAAGAATTCAGTAGATCAAGCAGGTGGCAAAGCTTGCAGGATTCTGGCGCCAATCTACAGCGCCCGCTTTGGGCTTCTACTGGTGTAAAGGATCCAGCATATGATCCAACCCGCTATGTAATGCAATTGGTTGCTAAGAATTGTGTTAACACGATGCCAGAGGCCACTCTCACGGAGGTTAAACATAATGGTGTGTTTACTGGTGATTCAATCACCAATAATTATCAATCAGCGAAGTTAACCCTGGCTCAACTGGCAAATGCCAGAATTGATCTTGATCAAATAACCAAACACTTAGAAATAGATGGCGTGAATAAGTTTGAGAATGCTTGGCTTGAATTAATTGAGTCGGTTAAATTAACGGCTGGAAGATAAATGAAAATTTCGGGAAAGCTTGGTAATTTAGCCGCTGATAAATTTTCTGAAAAACTATTTGCAGTTTGCGAGAGGTTGGCTCAAAAAGATTCAACTCTGTGGGGTGAAAAAGCGGCTGCCGAAGCAAGCATCCGTTTGAATTGGGTTGATTTGCCAACTGCGTCTAGACAGTTATTGCCTGAATTAGATTCCCTAAGTGCCTGGGCAAGATCAAATGCATTAACTGATGTGATTTTATGCGGAATGGGTGGTTCATCACTGGCACCAGAAGTTATCGCCGCTACCTATTCGAAAAAAATAACTATCCTTGATTCAACTGACCCAAATCAAATACTAAATGCCACACCAAAAGATTTATCTAAGTCCATAATAATTATTGCATCTAAATCTGGCACCACTGTTGAAACTCGATCCCACATGGCATACTTTGAAAATTTAGTTACTCAAGCAGGACTAAGATCAATCAATCATTTTGTAGTGATTACAGACCCGGCCTCAGCCTTAGATATTGACGCACGATCTAAGGGATATAAAGTGATCAATGCTGATCCAAATGTAGGGGGTCGCTTTAGCGCATTAACCGCTTTTGGATTAGTTCCTGCAGCCTTAATTGGTGTGGATGTAAGTGAATTATTAGATGATGCCCACAGCGCCGCATTAACATTTACTGAAAAGAATAGCGCTCCCGTAATTATTACAAACGCCCTCTTTAATTTAACACAAGAATTTATTACCTTTCATGAAGCAAACTCGCCTATGCCTGGCTTATCAGATTGGATTGAGCAGCTAATTGCTGAATCAACCGGCAAGGAACTCAAAGGACGCTTGCCATTAATTAATCAAGATCTCTCGCAGCATAACTTTGGTTTAACCGTAGGTTTTGCCAAAGGAGATTTTGATTTGATTGTAGAAGCACCCTTGGGGGCCCAATTTATTTTGTGGGAATGGGTAACAGCCCTTCTTTGCTATGCCTTACAGGTTGATCCTTTTAACCAGCCGAATGTGACCGAAGCAAAAGAGCAAAGTAATAAAG
>JBIIXT010000044.1:0-7680 GCA_044347205.1 Candidatus Nanopelagicus sp.
GTTGCCATTTAGCTTTTATTCCTTCGATTATGTTTGACACTTATTAATTCAATAAGCGCCGGTCTTTCTTCTTACAGCTAGACCCAATCAACAAACCGTGGAACGGGTACTGCCAAGCGTCGGACTGAGGCAAACTTTACCCTGCTATTGAGGAATAACGAAAAGAGATGTATACATCTCTTACTAAGCAGTACCGCACTTCAGAGCTAAATGGGCTGGGGAAGGTCACATATAGTGATCTGAAGTGAGGAAATAATGAATAAAGGCGTTACTTACGCTGGTGATCTGCGGGTTTACTCTGCCCCATCAGCCTTAATTGCTCATGTTGAATGGGCGATAAATCAGCATACTGGGCAGTCACATAAGTTCAGATGGAGCCCACAACCATTATCACCAGGTGCGTTTTCACTGGAATTCAGTTGGCAAGGGCCCACAAACATTGCTGGCAAGTTAGCGATCTCTTTGAAAAGTTGGAACTTAATCCGCTTTGAAATTCATGAGAGTAACTCAAAGTATTTAGATGGCACCTTGTTTAGATGCACGCCAGATTTAGGTCTACATCAAATAAGTACTGGCTCTACCGGTGATTTAATGGTTGCTGAGAATACGATTAAAAAATTAATTGCAGGTACAACTAGCCAAAAGAAATTGATTAATAACTTAGAAAATGCGATTGGACTTGAATGGGATGAGGAGCTGGAACCATTTCGAATCGCGCTCGCAGAGGTACATCAACAAAAGTTCAGCCAAATTGGCTAAGATGGTCGCATGGAAACCAATGAACGTACTCGCTTAGTTGCAATAATCGCAGCTGCTGCAGTTTTATCGGCTGGCTTAATTCTTGGCCTATTTCAAGTCGGTGGCGGATTAGCATCTCGTGCTTCAAATGCAATTACGGTAACTGGTACCGCATCAGAGAATGCAACAGCTGATAATGCAGTCTGGACTTTAAATTTAAATGAATCACAACCAACTTTGGCTTCATCTGTTAAGAAAATCGATGCCAGCGCAGATGCGCTAAAGAAATATTTGCTAACAGGTGGCATAGCAACCGATCAAATTGAACTTGGTCCAATTAACAGTAATGCCGTTCAAGAGTACATAAATGGAAATCCAACTGGTCGAGTACTTGCCTACCAGGCATACCGCACGGTTACGGTGCGAAGCAAAGATGTGAAGTTAGTTGAAAAGCTAAGTAACAACATTGGTTCTTTACTTGCCACAGGTGTAAATGTTGGAAACTATGGACCTGCTTACTACCTTTCAACATTAGATGACATGCGAGCTAAATTATTAGCTGCTGCCATGAAAGATGCACAAGCACGAGCCAAGGCAATTACTGAAGCTGTTGGCGGAAGTGTGGGTCCATTACTTTCAGTCTCAAGTGGTCCAACCCAAGTCACAACAAAGAATTCTCTAGATCGCGCAGCAGGTGGCGTCTATGATGTTTCAACAATCGAAAAGACGGTAAACGTCACACTATCTGCCAGTTTTAAATCCAACTAGTTAAATCCACCGGCAAAACTGGGTGGCAAAAGGTATTACCTACCAGTAACATCTGGGTATGAAAATTGCGGTTTGCGTGAAGCAGGTGCCTGACTCCTGGGCTGAAAAAAAGATGGCTAATGGTTTATTAGATCGCGCAAATGTTGATGCAGTTCTAAATGATTTAGATGAGTACGCAGTTGAAGAGGCGCTTAGAATTGTTGAAGCAAACTCAGCTTCTGGTGAAGTTGGAGAAGCAAGTGGTCACTCCGTAACAATTATTTCAATGGGACCAGAGCGGGCAACTGAGGCGCTGCGTAAAGCACTTTCAATGGGCGCAGATGATGCAATTTTAATAAGTGATGCAGCACTTTCTGGATCTGATGCTCTTGCCACATCACTAGTTCTATCTGAGGTCATTAAAAAAGGTAATTACGACTTAGTAATTTGTGGAACTGAAAGTACAGATGCGCGAATGAGCGTTGTGCCGGCGATGTTGGCTGAGCGCCTAGGCGTTGGGCAATTAACATTTGCTGGCAAAGTAAAGGTTGATCCAGCTGCAGCAACTGTAGAAATTGATCGAGTTTCTGAGTTTGGTATTGAAACAATGAATGCAAAGTTTCCAGTGGTGTTATCGGTAATTGAGAAGATTAACGAACCTCGCTACCCATCATTTAAAGGAATTATGGCGGCAAAGAAGAAGAGCATTACTACGATGACACTTGCCGAAACTGGTGTCACCGCTTCCTCTGTGGGCTTATCTGCTGCATGGTCAACTGTTAAAGATGCACTGCCTCGACCAGCACGCGCAGGTGGCGTAAAAGTTACTGATGAAGGTGAAGGCGGCAACAAATTAGCTGAGTTCTTAGTAGAAAAGAGATTGGCATGAGTTCCATACTTTTCTTAGTTGATCACAGCGGTGGCAAGATCTCTAAAGCAGCGGCAGAGTTAGCAACATTTGCAAAAACAGCTGGTGAATCAGTTGCCGTAGTTTTATCCAGTAATTCAGCAGAGATCATTACGCAATTAAGCGCATTTGGCGTAGACAGGGTGATTACCGCCTCCGGTGATTGGGAGAAGTATTCAGCAGGCGCAGCAGCAGAGGCACTTTTGCAAATTATGGAATCTGAAAAACCAGCAGCTGTTTTAATTACCTCATCAGCTCGTGGCAAAGAGATTGCCGGCCGGCTAGCTGTTAAAAGTAAATCTGGAATTATCACAGATGCAATAAATATTGATAAAGATTTGATCGCAACTCAATCTGTTTTTGGTGGATCTACTACTGTGCACTCAGCAGTTATTACTGGAACACCAATTATTACTTTGCGCTCAAATTCAATTGAAGCAGTTGCAGTGGCCTCAACTCCTGCCGTATCAGAGTTTGCGGTAGCGATTTCAGATAATGCAAAGCTAGCAACAGTTACTGCATCAACTCCAGCGGTAAAAGGTGGCCGGCCAGAGTTAACTGAAGCATCAATTGTTGTATCTGGTGGCCGCGGCACAAATGGAGATTTCAAACCAGTTGAAGCATTTGCTGATTCATTAGGCGCAGCAGTTGGTGCCTCCAGGGCCGCAACTGATGCAGGTTGGTATCCACATACACATCAAGTAGGCCAAACTGGAAAAACTGTTAGCCCACAACTTTATGTTGCCGCAGGCATATCAGGTGCGATACAACATCGTGCTGGAATGCAAACTAGTAAAACGATTGTGGCGATAAATAAGGATCCAGAGGCGCCAATTCTTGAGCTTGCAGATTTTGCAGTAGTTGGCGATCTATTTAATGTTTTGCCACAGGCTACGCAGGCAATAGTTGCCCGCAAAGCATAATTCGGCTTAATAACTGCTCTATCACCGCCTGGCTTTAGACTAGGTGAATGGCCGTGCATTCATCTCAGATCTATTTAGATCATGCTGCAACCACTCCAATGGTGCAGCCAGCAATTGATGCACTAACTGCCCAAATATTAAAAACCGGTAATGCCTCTAGCTTGCATAGCACTGGTCGCTCAGTTCGAAAAGAGTTAGAAGAGGCGCGAGAAGGCATTGCAAAAGCTGCAGGGTGCGCCGCCATTGATGTAATTTTTACCGGCAGTGGCACAGAAGCAAATAATTTAGCAATTAAAGGTTTGTATTGGTTAGGCGCAAAAGCGAGCAAGAAAGTAATTATTACCTCAGTTTTTGAACATCATGCCGTAATGGATCCAATTAAGTGGCTGCAAGATCATGAAGGTGCCACGGTAATTGAGATTGCAGTTAATAAAAGCGGTGTAATTGATTTAAAAGCGCTACAGCAAGCAGTTGATGCCCATCACGAGCAAATCTGTTTTATCTCAATTATGCACTCCAATAATGAGATTGGAACGGTGCAGCCAATTGATCAAGTTGTAAAGATTGCTGGTGATATTCCAGTACATACTGATGCTGTACAAAGCTTTGGCAAAGTAGATTTTAATTTCAACGCACTTGGTCTAACTGCAGCAACTATCAGTGCGCACAAGGTTGGTGGCCCACTTGGCGTTGCAGCTTTAATCCTTAAAAAGGGAGTTAACATCGAACCAGTACTACATGGCGGTGGCCAAGAGCGAGATATTCGAAGTGGCACATTTAACGCTCCCGGAATTATTGCCTTTGCAGCAGCTGCAAGTAATGCAATGGCCCAAATGAAAGTTCGCGATGTAAAGATCAGGCAATTAAAGAGTTTGCTAATTACTAAAGTGTTAACTGCTGTTCCAGATGCATGGGTAAATGGTCAAGTAGAAAATTCATTACCTGGTGTTGCAAACATAACTTTTCCTGGAACAGATAGTGAAGGTTTGCTTCTTCTTCTTGATATGGCGGGTATTGCATGTTCAACTGGTTCTGCTTGCAGCGCAGGTGTTCACCGGCCAAGTCATGTTTTGCTAGCAATTGGTTTAACAGAGGATGAAACAACTTCCTCACTTAGATTCTCCCTTGGGGACTCAAATACACAAGATGAGATTGAGAAGTTAGCACTGGTTATTGCATCAGTTGTTGAAAAATCTAAATCAGCAGCAAATAAAAAGGTGTTTAAGTGAGTGGTAAGTTAAAGGTAATTGCGGCCATGAGCGGTGGTGTTGATTCAGCTGTTGCTGCAGCACGCGCCGTTGATGCTGGCTATGAAGTAATTGGTGTTCATCTAGCGCTATCTAGTAATCCGCAAAAGTATCGCTCAGGTGCTCGTGGTTGCTGCACAGTTGAAGATTCACATGATGCCCGCCGAGCTGCAGATGTAATTGGTATTCCTTTTTATATTTGGGATATGGCAGAGGAATTTCATGCCGGAGTAGTTGAGAATTTCTTGGCTGAGTACCAATCTGGGCGCACACCCAATCCATGTTTGCGTTGTAATGAAAAGATTAAATTCCAAGCGGTGCTAGAGCGTGCCAAAGCACTTGGTTTTGATGGTGTTGTGACTGGACATTATGCAATTACTAAAGAGGTAGCGGGTGTTAAAACATTAAATCGCGCTGTTGATCCAGGTAAAGATCAATCATATGTTCTGGCCGTTTTAACTCAGGAACAAATCAATGGTGCGATATTTCCATTAGGGGATACAGTAAAAGATGATGTTCGCAAGGAGGCAGAGCGACGAGGATTATTTGTTGCCAACAAACCAGATAGCCACGATATTTGTTTTGTGCCATCTGGTGATAACGCAGGTTGGTTGCGTGAGCGTTTGGGCTCAGAAGTTGGACCTATTGTTGATGAATCAGGAAAAAAATTAGGTGAACACAATGGTGCATACACATACACAATCGGACAACGCCGTGGCCTGAATCTAACGGTGCCAACTCCAAAGGGTGAGCCAAGATATGTTTTAAAGATTGAACCAAAAACAAACACAGTAGTTGTTGGAACTCACGAAGCACTTGCCGTAAACAAGATCGCTGGAACGCCGCCAATTTGGTGTGGTCCAACACCTGAAATAAATAAGGTTTATAAAGGATTTGCCCAAGTTAGGGCACATGGTGAGCCACTGCCAACGGAGTACAAATTTGATGGCACACATTTAATTGCAGATCTAGATCAACCAGTATTTGGACTTGCAACTGGTCAAGCGCTAGTTATCTATGACAATGATCGGGTGGTTGGTTCTGCCACAATTTCGGAGACTTTTTGATGTCTGATTCATCAAATAAACAAATTCGCCACAAGATTCAAGAGCTATCTGAAGCAATTAAAGATCATCAATTTCAATACTATGTAAATGATAAGCCAAGTATTACCGATGCCGCCTTTGATAAATTATGGCAAGAGTTACTTGAACTAGAGAAAAAACATCCACAATTTAAGTTAGCTGATTCACCAACTTCTGATGTAGGTGGCGGTTTTGCCACAGATTTTGGGCAGTATGACCATATAGAAAAAATGATGTCACTAGATAATGTATTTGATGCCGATGAGCTAAACACTTGGTTTGATCGAATTGAGAAAAGCGGTGCTAAAAACAGTTGGCTCTGTGAGGTTAAAGTAGATGGTTTAGCTATTAATTTACTCTACGAAAAAGGCAAGTTAACTAGAGCATTGACTCGCGGTAATGGCACAACCGGTGAGGATGTAACTCTAAATATAAAAACCATTGATACAGTTCCGATGCAATTATCTGGTGGAACAATTCCAGATCGGCTTGAGGTTCGTGGTGAGGTATTTTTCCCACTCAAAGCCTTTGATGAATTAAATGATTCACTTGAAGAGGCAGGTAAGCCGCGCTTTGCTAATCCAAGAAATGCAGCTGCTGGTTCCCTTCGCCAAAAAGATCCTAAGGTAACTGCATCTCGGCCGTTAGATCTAGTGGTGCACGGTATTGGCGCAGCAGATGGCATTTCATTTAAGCAACAAAGTAGTGCCTATGAACTATTAAAAAAATGGGGCCTACCAACTAGCGATAAGTTTAAAGTTGTTAATACTCGCAAAGAAGTGATTGCTTTTATAGATCAATATGAAAAACACCGCCATGATGTTGAACATGAAATTGATGGCGTTGTAATTAAGGTAAATGAGATTGCTGTTCAAAATGAGTTGGGCTTTACAAGTCGAGCGCCTAAGTGGGCAATTGCTTTTAAGTATCCACCAGAGGAGGTAACTACAAAGTTACTAGATATCAAGGTTAGCGTTGGTCGCACAGGCCGGGTAACACCTTTTGCGTTTATGGAGCCAGTCAAAGTTGCAGGTTCAACTGTTACTAATGCAACGCTGCATAATCAGGAAGAGATCATCCGAAAGGGAATTTTAATTGGTGACACAGTTTTAATTCGCAAGGCAGGTGATGTGATTCCTGAAGTGCTTGGACCGGTTATTGAAAAGCGCACTGGCAAAGAGAAAGCATTTGTGATGCCTACCGTTTGCCCAGATTGTGGGTCAGTGTTACGGGCAATTACCGAAGGTGATGTTGATATCCGTTGTCCAAATAATCAATCATGTCCTGCGCAATTAGTTGAACGACTTTTCTATATTGGCTCACGCAGTGCCTTAGATATTGATGTTCTTGGGTATGAGGCTGCAGCCGCACTGTTAGCAGATGGTTTAGTAAAGGATGAGGGTGATCTGTTTTCACTTACTGAAAAAGATCTAGCTAAATCACAATTTTTCTTAAAAAAAGATGGCACATTGGGAGCAATCTCTGATCGATTCATAATTGGATTAGAAACGGCAAAATCTAGACCGCTATGGCGGGTGTTAGTTGCACTTTCAATCAGACATGTGGGCCCAACATCAGCGCAAGCACTCGCAAATAAGTTTGGTTCAATTGAAGGTATTCGATCTGCATCTGTGCAGGAGTTAGCTGATGTTGAAGGAGTTGGTGAGGTAATTGCCGATTCCATTTCAGAGTGGTTTAGCGAAAAATGGCACCAAAAAATTATTGAAAAGTGGGAGAAATCTGGTGTTGCTTTAGTTGACCTGAAACCTAAAAATGATTTGAAGCAAACTCTTTCTGGATTAACTATTGTTGTAACAGGCTCACTTAAGGATTTCACTCGAGATGGGGCTGCTGAAGCAATTATCTTGCGTGGTGGCAAATCTTCCTCCTCCGTCTCAAGTAAAACTGATTTTGTTGTTGCCGGTGAAGCAGCGGGATCTAAATTACAAAAAGCAGAGGAATTAGGAGTTACCGTGCTGGATGAGGCGGGTTTCAAGTCGTTATTGGCGAAAGGGAAAGGCTAAACTGAGGAC
>JBIIXT010000045.1:0-7622 GCA_044347205.1 Candidatus Nanopelagicus sp.
ACAAAGAACTGGGTATTTCTATACGGTGGAATTGGGTTAATGGCGTGGGATTTATTTTTAGATCCGCAAATGGTTTTAGCCGGTCGTTGGGAGTGGAGCTTTACTGGTGCCCACGTTCCGTTTCAACCAATGATTCCGCTTTCAAATCTATTTGGATGGTTGCTAACTGGAATGGGATTAATGGCAATTCTTAATTTAATCTTAAAACATGATCGCCGTCGTACGGGCACGTCAACTGCAGTCCCTGATTTCTTTCTAATCTGGACCTGGTTCGGTGGCGTTGTTGGAAATCTTTTCTTTTTTGACCAACCAGGTATTGCACTAATCGGTGGCATTGCTTTTGGACTCTATTTGATTCCGTATCTATTTATGTTGCGCTTTGGACCGCCTGACACGTTTTAATGTTACTTCTGTTAACCCTCTCAGCCCTCTCACTCTTTCTAGCTCTGCTTAACTTCTTCACTATCCGCACCGTGCAAAACAAAGCCAATCTGATTAATCAGAAGGTTTCCATTTTAATCCCGATGCGAAATGAAATTGGTAATGCTACAGAGTGCATTGCTAGCGTCCTTGCCCAGCAAGGTTTAACTAATTGTGAAGTTATTGTCTTAGATGATGCCTCTACAGATGGCACCAATGAAGTTTTAAAGAATATTTCTGGGATTAAGCTCTTAATGGGTGCACCACTTCCCCAGGGTTGGTTAGGGAAAGTGTGGGCCTGTCATCAATTAAGTGAGGCCGCAACTGGTGAGGTTTTAGTTTTTATGGATGCAGATGTAAGGCTTAAAGAACATGCCATTGCTAGCAGTATCGCAAAGATGGGTGATTGGGATTTTATTTCACCCTACCCTAGGCAATTAAGTAGTGGCTTTATCGAAAGGATTTTTCAACCTTTCCTGCACTGGTCCTGGTTTGCATCAGTTCCACTAGTAATAGCGCAAAGAATGAAGGTTAAATCAATGGTGGTGGCAAATGGTCAGCTACTAATCATTAAGCGGCCCGGATATTTAACTAGTGGTGGGCACCAAAAAATTAAATCACTAGTTTTAGATGATCTGGAGTTAGCTAGGGAATTAATTGCTTCTGGCTATAAGGGTGGCGTTGCGCAAGGCGCCCAGATCAGTAGTTGTTTGATGTATCAATCAGCACCGGCCATGTTTGCTGGATATCGAAAATCTTTATGGCGCGCCTTTGGTGGATTACCTGGAAGTATTTTGGCAGCAACACTTCTCTTATCAACTGGCGTTGCATCATTAGTTCTTGCAATCGCTGGCTCAACGATTGCAGGCCTATCTTTTGCTTTAATTCTAATTACTCGACTGCTCTCATCGATTAAAGCAAAAGAGTCACTTGTTACTTTAATTTGGCATCCACTGGCAGTTTTAATCTTTGTTGGAATACTCACCTACTCATGGGTCGGAAAGTGCAGTGGCAAATTAATTTGGCGAGATAGAGTAATTTCCTAATGGCAAGTATTTCAGTTATCGGAGCAGGTATCGGCGGCTTAAGTGTTGCGGCCAGATTAGCCAAAGCTGGTCACAAGGTTGAGATATTTGAGGCAGATGCTCGCACTGGTGGTAAATGTAGAACTGAGTGGTATGGTGATTATGGTTTTGATACTGGTCCCTCACTTTTAACCATCCCAGCTGTTTATCGTGATTTGTTCTTAAAGACTGGAAAGCGCTTAGAGCACACTTTGGATCTGACTCCAGTTGATCCCGCCTTTTCCTATAATTTTGCTGACGGCAAGCAAGTTAGCTTTATCAACCTTTCAAATCCAAAAACATATATTGAAATTGAAAAAACATTTGGAGAATCTGCAGCCAACCAATGGCAGCAATTAATTGAGCGCGCAGATCAAATGTGGGAGGTCTCCCGTGAGCCCTTTGTTGAATCAGAGTTAAAATCTATTTGGTCATTAATTAAGCGCAAGAATTTCTTGAAGGACCTGCGGATCATTGCACCCTTTAGAACACTTCGGGACCTAAGTAAAAAATATAAATTGCACCCAAGTCTTTCCATGATTGTAGATAGATACGCCACTTATACCGGAAGTGATCCGCGAAAGGCGCCAGCTGTTCTTTTAACAATTGCATATGTAGAAAGTGCATTTGGGGCTTGGCATATAAAAGGTGGCATTGGAACGCTGGCCAGCGCACTTGAACAAAGATGCCTTGATCTTGGTGTTGTAATCAACCTCAACACAAAGGTTGCCAAAATTAATGTAGTTGGCAAAAGTGCTACCGGAATTACCTTAGCTAATGGCAAAAGTATCCCCTGCGATTTAGTTGTAGCGAATGCTGATGCGCAATTGGTCTACAACCAATTAATTGAAAAATCAGTTACTGGCGCTAAAAAAGAGCGCCAAAAATTAAAACGAGCAAGTCAATCACTTGCTGGCTTCTCACTATTACTTGGCTTAGATAACACAAAGGGTGGGGCTGTTGAGTTATCCCACCACAATGTTTTCTTTCCTAAGGATTACGATGCTGAATTTGATCAGATCTTTGATCAAAAAACTGCTGTAACTGATCCAACTATTTATATCTGTGCACCTAAAGATTCATCGATGGTCAAAGGTGCTAATAAAGAAGCTTGGTTTGTATTGGTAAATGCACCAAGGCATGATCCAGAAAATGGAATGGATTGGCGAGGTGGTGGCGCTGAGTATGCGCAAATGTTAATTAAGAAATTAGACGCACTCGGCTTAAATGTCAGCTCACGCTTAGACCTAATGGAGTTTAGAACCCCGCTTGATTTAGAGGATTACGCCTTAGCTCCTGGTGGATCAATCTATGGCAGCTCTAGTAATTCAGCCAGAAGTGCTTTTCTTCGCGCAAGTAATCGCTCGCCAATTAAAAATTTATATTGTGTTGGTGGTTCAGCCCACCCAGGTGGCGGCTTGCCTCTTGTGGGAATTAGCGCAGAAATTGTCGCCCAAGTAATAGGTAAGGCTTAAGCTAACTTTCGATAGGCAAAACGTGTGACTGTAATAAAACTTATCGCCTGTAAAACTAACCACACCAGTGCCAGTAGATCAATGATTGGTAGATCTATTGCAAATGCGATTAATGCAACAAATAAAATTGAGGCCCGTACAGGGCGCTCTGAAATACTCACAACGCCAACCTCAGTTAAACCTAAGCCACCAGCCCTAGCTCGCAAATACTCCTGAGCGCTGGCAAAAATTAATGCAGTGATAACTAATCTCTCATCTGCGCCAATACTTATAAAGGCAAGTGCCCAAAAAACTTCAGTAATGCGATCTAGGATCGAATCAAGGGCGGCGCCCCATTTACTAGCTTTACCGGTAATTATTGCCAAGCTGCCATCAATACCATCACAAATTAGGGAGGCAACTAATAAAAGCGCCGCCCATTTAGCTTCGGCATTTAAATACAAAAAAATACCAAATATTAAGCCGCTAATGCTAAGTGAATTGGGGGTTATTTTTAATTTAGCAAGTTGTTTAACTACTGCAAATGAGATTTTAAGCCAAAGTTTTACGATGCCAGTGATCTGAGCATCACCATGTAATTTACTCCATGCAAGAAAAAACTGCGCTTGGCTCATTGGTTAACTAATCCTAAATTCTTAGCAATTGCGATGGTTGATTCTGCTGAGTTCATTGTATAAAAATGTAAACCTGGTGCACCTCTACGCAATAACTCTTCACCAAGTTCGGTAGCAATTTCAATTCCTAAGTTCTTTACGCCTTGCGCATCATCTGCAAATTTATCAAATCTTTCAGCAATTTTTGCTGGTACCTGCATGCCACTTAGTTGAGCCATACGATGTAACTGCTTTACGTTTGTAATCGGCAGGATTCCGGCAATTACTGGCAACTTTGAGCCTGCAGCTGATAATTTATCCACAATGCCTTGCCATTTTTGTGCTTCGAAAAAAAACTGGGTTGTTGCAAAACTGGCCCCAGCACTCTGCTTTGCTAGTAAAACCTTTATATCTTTTTCCAAATCATGCGCTGATGCTGGGTGGCCATCTGGATATGCACCTACGCCAACTTTAAATCCCATCTCAATTGCAAGCTCTACTAACTCTTGTGCGTAATTAAAGCCATCAGCAACTTTCTCCCATGGAGCAGTTGGTCCACCAACTGGATCACCACGTAGTGCCAAAATACTTTCAATTCCTGCGCCCTTAAATTGATTCAGAATCTGAATTAATTCAGTTTTGCTCGCACCTACGCAGGTAAGGTGAGCAACCGTTGCAATCTGGGTTCGCTTAGTGATCTCAGATGTAACACGAATGGTTCGGTCTCTTGTTGATCCCCCGGCACCATATGTAACAGAAACAAAATCTGGAGCAAGCGGTGCAAGTGCGGTCAGGGCTTGCCATAACCGTTCCTCGCCAGCCTCATCTTTAGGCGGGAAAAACTCAAGGGAGAAGGTTGTAGCCCGTAGTTTTGTGCCCATGGTAAGCAGGGTACCGTTGCGCCGTGAGTTTTTCGCCATCATCTGATCCGGTTGCCGACATCAATTTCCTGCGTGAAGAAATCAATCATGCACTTGCGCAATTTATTAAGGATGAAGAGAGAGATTTAGCCAGAATTGGTAGTGAGTTAGATCCAGTTTCTGAGCATTTAGAACGCTTCCTTTTAGATAGCGGAAAGAGATTGCGCCCAATCTTTGCCTACGTAGGATTTTTAGGGGCGGCAAAGAATCCGACCCCACAGATGATTGCCGCATTTGCTTCACTTGAGTTAGTTCATGTTTGTGCACTTATTCATGATGATGTGATGGATGGCTCTGATACTAGGCGCGGTGCTCCAGCAATTCATAAATCTTTTGAGAACCTACATAAAAGTAAAAATCTAACTGGATCAGCGGAGCAATTTGGCATCTCAGCTGCGATCTTACTTGGTGATCTTGCTTTGATTTGGTCAGATCAAATGCTACACAATGCTGGATTATCTGATCAACAATTAATAAATGGCTTAAAGATTTATGATGAGATGCGGGTTGAGTTAATGGCTGGGCAATACTTAGATGTTTATGAGCAAGCATTAGCTTCTCAATCAGTTGAAAGAGCCTTAAAAGTTGCCCGATTTAAATCTGGAAAATACACAATTGAGCGGCCGCTGCACTTTGGCGCAGCAATTGCGGGTAGCCATCCATCCTTAGAAAAACTTTATTCTGATTATGGAATCCCACTTGGTGAAGCGTTTCAACTTCGCGATGATCTGCTCGGTGTATTTGGTGATCCATCTGAAACTGGTAAACCAGCCGGTGATGATTTGCGTGAAGGCAAGCGCACGGTATTAATGGCACTAGCTATGGAGAAGGCAGATGCCAGTGCAAAGAAACTATTTAGTGATCTGCTTGGAAAGGCAGATTTAACAAATGATCAAATTAAGGATCTGCAAGATGAAATTATTAAAAGTGGCGCCGTTGAACAGGTAGAAGAGATGATCACCCAGTTCACAAAGGAGTCATTACTTGCCTTAACTCACAGTGGACTTTCCCCGATCGGGAAGAATCTACTAACTGCCATGGCTAGTATTGCCACCAAGCGCAATACTTAAAGGGCATAAAGGATTTAGATGGTAAAACAGGTTAAGGGCCCAACCGATCATGTGGTTGTAGTTGGTGCCGGACTTGCTGGCTTAAGCACTGCGCTGCGTCTTGCTGGTGCTGGTCGAAAAGTAACAGTAATAGAGCGCGAGAGTGTGCCGGGTGGGCGCAATGGTTTGTTAAATAAATCAGGTTACGCCTTTGATACTGGTCCCTCTGTTTTAACAATGCCAGATCTAATTGCAGATGCCTTGGCCTGCGTTGGTGAAGATATAAAAGATTGGTTGGATCTAGTCCCGCTCAAACCACTTTACCGAGCTTTCTATGCCGATGGGTCGCAACTAGATGTTCATGCTGATACAAATCAAATGCGGGAAGAGATTGCAAAAACAATTAGTCCGGCGGAGGCAATTGGCTATCAAAAGTACGTAGATTTTGTTACCAAGCTTTATAAGTATGAGATGAAGGATTTTATTGATCGCAATATAGATTCTCCGCTAAACCTGCTAACTCCTAACCTGGCTCGCTTAATTGCACTAGGTGGCTTCCGCAGATTAGCTCCAAAGGTAAATCAATTTTTAAAGGATCCGCGTACACAACGAATTTACTCATTTCAAGCGATGTATGCAGGTGTTAGCCCGCAACAAGCGCTAGCAATTTATGCCGTGATTGCTTACATGGATTCTGTTAATGGTGTCTTTTTTCCAAAAGGTGGCATGCATGCAGTTCCTAGAGCATTAGCTGGCGCAGCACAAAAGCACGGTGTGACCTTTAAATACAACACAACGGTAACTGGAATTGAAAAGAGCAATGGCCGGGCAACTGCAGTATTAACAAGTACTGGTGAGCGAATTACATGTGATGTGGTTGTACTAAACCCAGATCTTCCAGTTGCTTGGAAAGAACTTCTTGGCAGAGAACCTCGATCAATTAAGCGGTTGAAGTACTCGCCATCATGTGCAACTTTGTTGATTGGCTCTAATAAGAGTTATGACCATCTAGCCCATCACAACATTCACTTCGGCCAAGCCTGGGATGGCATCTTTGATGAGTTAATCAAAAAGAAAACTTTGATGAGTGATCCAAGTATTTTAGTAACTGTGCCAAGTAAAGATGATGCCAGTTTGGTACCGCCTGGAAAAACCTCTTATTATGTTTTATTTCCAACCCCAAATCTTTCAGCAGATATCGATTGGAAAAAAATTGGACCGCAGTATCGGGATCAAATGATTAAAGCGTTAGAAGATCGTGGTTATCACGGCTTCGGTGATTCAATTGAGTTTGAGCACATGACAACTCCACTTGATTGGAAAGAACAGGGCATGGAGATGGGCGCACCATTTGCAAGTGCACACACCTTCTTCCAAACCGGACCATTTAGACCAAAGAATCTAGCTGCTGGATATGAGAACGTGGTCTTCGCCGGATCTGGAACACAACCAGGAGTTGGTGTGCCAATGGTATTAATCTCTGGCCGATTAGCAGCGGAGAGAATTGTTGGTCCTGTTAAGTAAAGATGAATGAGTTAAAAGCTGCAGGAATTTCGGATCCAGAGTTAGCAAAGTCCTATGCTGAGTGCAAAAGATTAAATGCTCAACATGGAAAAACTTACTACTTAGCAACACTTCTACTTCCGCCAGACAAGCGACCATTTGTTCATGCCTTATATGGTTTTGCTAGATACGCCGATGAGATTGTTGATGATTTAGCCTCTACCTTAAGTGATACTCAAAAAGCTGAAGCCTTAGAAAAATGGGGCTCATCCGTTATAGCTGATATCAAATCAGGAAAAAGTCATGATCATATTGGCGCCGCCCTAGTGGATACCGTTCAAAGATTTGATATTCCAATCTCCTACTTTGAAGCATTCCTTAAATCTATGCAGATGGATTTAACAATTACGCAGTATCAAAGTTATGAAGACTTAATGGAGTATGTCTACGGCTCAGCCGCTGTAATTGGATTACAAATGTTGCCAATTTTAGGCACCTTATCTGATGAGGCGTATGTGGCGGCAGAAAAATTGGGAGTGGCATTTCAATTAGCAAACTTCATTAGAGATGTTGGTGAGGATTTAGATCGAGGTCGGGT
>JBIIXT010000046.1:0-7231 GCA_044347205.1 Candidatus Nanopelagicus sp.
TCAAGTGCAATTTATTCATGGCATAATTACGCCTCGCAAGTTGCAGTACACGCCTCTCTAGCTCAGTGGTAGAGCAGCCGCCTTGTAAGCGGCAGGTCGTCAGTTCAATCCTGACGGGGGGCTCCATAGATCTCTTCACTTTTGCTAAATCGTAAGTACAGTTAATTCATGTTCAAATCAAAAACCAACCAAGATTTTGATGTGGTCATTGTCGGATCTGGTTTTGGTGGATCTGTTGCCGCCCTTCGCTTAACTGAAAAGGGTTACAAGGTTGCAGTGTTAGAAGCTGGGCGCAGATTTGGCGATAAAGATTTTCCAAAAACTTCCTGGCGTTTAAGCAGGTTTTTATACATGCCAAGACTGGGACTTCGCGGAATTCAAAGAATTCATATCTTGCCCGATGTTTTAGTTTTAGCTGGCGCAGGTGTTGGCGGCGGCTCACTTGTTTATGCAAATACTTTATACAAACCACCCGCCTCTTACTTTGCAGATAAACAATGGAATCAAATTACTGATTGGGATGCTGAGCTATCTCCTTGGTATGACCAAGCGTCAAGAATGTTAGGTGTGGCAAGTAATCCATATTTTTCACCATCTGATGAGGCGATGAAGCAGGTTGCTGATCAAATGGGAGTTGGTCATACATTTAAATTGGCACCACTCGGTGTCTACTTTGGTGATGGCAATGGTGTTAAATCTAAAGATCCATTTTTTGGTGGCGTAGGTCCAGATCGCGATGGTTGTCTGCAATGTGGCGCCTGTATGACTGGCTGCCGCCATAATGCCAAAAATACTTTGCCAAAGAATTACTTAGGTTTGGCGGAAAAAGCTGGCGCAAAGGTATTTCCAGAACATACAGTCGTAAAGATGGAACAGGTAAATGATGGCAGTTGGAGAATTTCAGTACGCAAAAGCTCTGCCTGGTTTGGTGGAAAGCGAAGTTTTACAGCGGCGCAGGTAGTAGTTGCAGCCGGCACATACAACACTCAAAAATTAATGCATAGGATGAAATCAGATGGCACCCTGCCAAAGATCTCAAATGCACTTGGTAAATTATCTAGAACAAATAGTGAGGCTTTAACAGGCACGATCATGCCAAGGGGTGGAACTGATTACAGTAAGGGATCTGCAATTACATCCTCATTTTTTCCAGATGAACATACTCACGTAGAGCCAGTGCGCTATGGCAAGGGCAGCAACTTCATGGGCTTGTTGCAAACAGTTATGACTGATGGCACCAATATTAAAAAGCGGCGCCAGCAGTGGTTAAAGCAGATAGTCACAAAACCATCCTTATTACTTAAAATTATGGATGTGCGCCAATGGTCACAGCGCACAGTTGTTGCATTGATAATGCAAAATGTTGATTCATCACTAACCGTAAAAGGCAAGCGCGGTTTGCTGGGCTGGCGATTAACTTCGGAAAATGATTCAGATACTCCTAATGCAACTTATATTCCAGCAGCTAATGAAGTAGCACGCCGAATCGCAGAAAACAAAGGTGGTATTGCAGGTGGGCATATTGGTGATTTAGTAAATGCACCATTTACCGCCCACTTTGTTGGAGGCTGCGTAATTGGTGCAACTGCAAATGATGGTGTGATTGATCCGTATCACCGGGTTTGGAACTATCCAACAATGCACATTGTCGATGGCGCAAGTGTGACCGCGAATCTTGGCGTTAACCCATCTTTAACAATTACCGCGCAAGCAGAGCGCGCATTTTCAATGTGGCCAAATAAAGGTGAAGCAGATCCACGGCCAGTTCAAAATTCGAAGTATGAAAAAGTAAGTGCGGTTGAACCGATTAAGCCATTTGTGCCAAAAGGTGCTTTAGGTGAGTTAAGAGTTTCCTAGTATTTCTGCTTGACGTTTTTTTCTACGATTTGGCATTTTAGTTATTGGAAAATCAAGTGATTTATAAAAATCCTTAATAATTGCATGCATCAGCTTTGGTTTCTCTTTTACTAAGGCGTGTGAGGTGCCAGGCATTACCGCTAGGCGCGCATTTGGAATACCTTCATACATTTTAAAAGTTAATTCACTTGTGAACGGCTCATCATCTGCTGCCAAAACTAGAACTGGACATTTAACCTTTGCTAGATCTTTTAACTTTAATTTTGGCTCACTTGACCAGACTTTGAAGGCTTTTCGAATGATTGTAATCAGCAGCTCTGGATCCTGCTTAGACATCTTGGCAAAGTTTATTTTCTCTTCATCACTTACTGAGACATTATTTAAATCAAAACTAATTCCACCTTTATAGGTGTAGTTCATGCCAATTCCAACTAAAGATTTAATTAAATCTGGGCGCTTAATCGCAGCAAGCAAGCCAATATTTCCACCATCACTCCAGCCAATCACATGGACTGGTTTCTTAATTACTTTTTCTATATATGCAATAAATTCTTCAACTTGAAAATCAAAGTGCATAAAACCATCTCTAATTTTAGTGCGACCGTGCGCCGTTCGATCATAGGCAAAAGGTTGATGAGTCTTTTCTACCGCCGGCAGAATTTCTTTCTCCCAATTTTCCGTATTGCTCAAACCCCCGTGTAGCAAAACAACCGGCTCGCCATGATTGCCCCATTGTTTGCACCAAATTTTATGACCATCAATTGTTATAAATTTTTGTGATACCAACCGAGCCATTTAAATTATTGGCCGTCCATAATATGACGATTACCGCGATCAAAAGTTAGGTAATTCCAGGTCCAATCAGCCATAGTGCCAATCTTGTTGCGACCACCTAATAAATAAAATAGATGTAGCCATAGCCAGGTAAGCCAAGCGATTGTGCCAGTTAGTTTTAATCCTTTAACTTCAACTACCGCCTTGTTGCGGCCAATCGTTGCCATTGAGCCCTTATCTAAATATGAGAAAGCTTTAAGTGGTTTTTGCTTAGTAATCCGCTCAATTTGTTTCGCAATAAATTTTCCTTGTTGAATTGCAACAGGTGCCACCATTGGAAGTGGCCGGCCATCTTTACCAAGAGCGCCCGCAATATCACCAAGTGCCCAAATGTTTGGATAGTTTTTAACTTGAAGGGAGGGATCAACTGCTAATCGATTTCCGACAACTGGCAAATTCAATTGCGCCATCGCAGGTGAGCCTTGAACACCAGCAGCCCAAACAGTAATTTCAGATGGCAGTGTGGTTCCATCCTTTAAAACAACTTCACGGTGGGCAAGTGCTTTTACTGCGCTGTTTAACATTACTTTAACGCCAAGTTTTTCTAAATCTTTTTTTGTTCGGGCAGATAAAGAGGGTGAAAATGGTGGAAGCAATCGATCCCCAGCCTCAATTAATTGAACATCAATATGGGCTGCGGCATGCTTTTGATCTGATTTAAGTGGTCCTCGTACTAATTCAGCCAACGCACCAGCCATTTCAACGCCAGTTGGGCCACCGCCAATTACAGAGATAGTAAATCGGGTGTCATCTTCAAAGCGACATAAATCTTCAAATCTGCGCATAACTTCAGCACGGATGGTGAGTGCTTCATGAACTGATTTCATGCCTAATGCGAATTCGTTAACACCAGGAATTCCAAAATCTGATGTGGTTGAACCAAGTGCAATTATTAAATGATCAAAATCTAAAAGCTCACTACTGTCTAATTTAACCTGCTTGTTTTTATGGTCAATTGAAATTGGTGATGCCATTCGAAACTTCGCACCAGTTTTTCTAAGAGCGCCTCTGATTGGATAAGCCACATGATCGGCGGCAAGACCGGCCGTTGAAACCTGATAGAGCAATGGTAGAAATGTTTGGAAGTTATGGCGATCAACAACTGTGATATCGGCGATCTTAGTTAGCGCGCGAGCAGCGGTTAACCCGCCAAAGCCACCGCCTAGAATCACTATCTTTGGTCTAATCACAACTTTAAGTCTACTGTTTTCACTGTGAACTTGCCTCGTAAAATCCTTGTAACTGGCGCCTCTGGATATGTTGGCGGCCGATTAGTTACCTCTTTACTTGCAGACTCAATGAATGTTCGAGTCTATGTTCGAGATGCCCGAAAGATTAAGGGACAGACATGGGCAGAAAAAGTTGAAATAGCTGAAGGAAATGCCAGTGATTACAACTCAACATTGCTTGCATTAAAAGATGTGCACACCGCATTTTATCTTTTGCATTCAATTAATTTAGGCCCAAATTTTGATCAGATTGAATCTGCCATGGCACAAAATTTTGCGAAGGCGGCAGAGGCAGCTGGTGTTTCCCAAATCATTTATTTAGGTGGAATTGCAAATGATCTTAAAACAAGTAAGCACCTACAGTCCCGTGCTAATACTGGAAAAGAGTTAGCGACCACCTCTGTTGCAGTAATGGAGCTGCGAGCCGGAATTATTATTGGTAGCGGCTCTGCCTCATTTGAGATGCTGCGTCATTTAACTCATCGCCTGCCAGTAATGACAACACCAAAATGGGTTTCTAATAAAACCCAACCAATTGCGATTCGCGATGTGCTTTGGTATTTACGAAATGCTGCAAAATTAGAGAAGCCAGTTGCTGGCATCTTTGATATTGGTGGCCCAGAAGTTTTGTCTTATGCACAAATGATGCAGACATTTGCAAAATTATCTGGCCTGCGCAAACGTTGGATTATTAAGGTGCCAGTTCTAACACCAGGCTTATCTTCACTCTGGATCGGCTTAGTAACACCAGTGCCAACTGCGCTGGCTCGGCCGTTGGTTGGATCTTTAATTTCAGAAGTTGTTGCTGATCCGAAAAAATCCATCTCTCATCTAATTCCACTTCCACCTGAGGGATTAATTGATGTGGCTGGAGCAATTGAATTAGCTCTTACAAATACAACTGGAAACAACGTAACTACAAGATGGTCTGATGCCACATTACCAACTGCGCCATGGCAAAAAGCACAGAGTGATCCGTCATGGGCTGGTGAAGCTTTATATAAAGATACGCGAGAGCAAATAACTGAGGCATCAATTGCAAATTTATGGAAAACTGTTGAACAAATCGGCGGCGATAATGGCTGGTATGGCTCAGACTTCTTATGGTTTCTACGAGGATTGCTAGACCGCTTTATTGGCGGCGTTGGACTTCGACGAGGAAGACGCGATCCACTACACCTTCGAGTTGGCGATAGCTTAGATTTTTGGCGAGTTGAAAGTTTAGAGAGTGAGAAAACTCTGCGTCTTTATGCTGAGATGATTTTGCCGGGTAAGGCGTGGCTTGAGTTTCGAATTGAAAAATTACCAGATGGCAAAAGCAAAATTATGCAAGAAGCTTCTTACTCACCACGTGGCCTAGGCGGCCAGCTTTACTGGTTCGCCGTTTTACCATTTCACTTTTTAGTATTTCCAATCATGCTAAGAAATATTGTAAGAAGTGCTAACCGAAAAGATTACGCAGCGCAAAATGCACGAGTTTAATAAAGAGGTAGAAGAGTTAGCTAAAGAGATTTTAGATTACAGCTTGGTTCGACTGCGCACTGATCCACCATTAGATGGTCCTAAATCACCAGAGGAGTTATTAGCACTAGCTGGTAACACAATTACACCAGAGGGCTTAGGAGGACATAAAGCACTGGAATTATTTAAAGATGTTTTAGCAACAGCATGTATTTCAACAGATCACCCACGTTACCTAGCATTTATTCCATCGGCGCCAAGTGAGTATGCAAACTTATTTGATTTAGTAGTTGGTGCATCCGCACTATACGGCGGCTCATGGCTAGAAGGAGCCGGCGCAGTCTTTGCTGAGAATCAAGCACTTCGTTGGATTAGTGATTTAGCAGGATTGCCACAATCTGCTGGTGGTGTATTTGTGCAAGGCGGAACTATTGGAAACTTATCTGCATTAGTAACCGCTCGTGCTCACTTTCGAAGCAAGCGCAGCGATGTAACAAGATGGGTGATTGCAGCCAGTGCTGAATCGCACTCCTCAATTAAATCAGCGGCCGAGGTAATGGATGTTGGGCTTATTTTAATTAACCCAGATGAAGATGGTGTTTTGCAGGGAGCAGCCTGTGCGGATGTGATTGATAGGTATCACAGTGAAAATCCTACGCACCAAGTATTTGCATTAGTTGCAACAGCTGGAACAACAAATTTAGGAATTATTGATAACTTAAAATCAATTGCGCCGATTACAAAAGAGCGCGGCATTTGGTTTCACGTTGATGGTGCCTATGGACTGGCAGCTCTTTGCTCACCAAAAACTAAACCATTATTTGCTGGTATTGAAAGTGCTGATTCATTAATTGTTGATCCGCATAAATGGCTCTTTGCACCATTTGATGCTTGTGCGCTGATCTATCGAAATCCAGAGATTGCAAAAGCAACTCATCTACAAAAAGCTGCTTACTTAGAACCATTAGATGATGATGGCGAATGGAATCCATCTGATTATGCAATTCACTTAACCCGGCGGGCTAGAGGCTTACCATTTTGGTTCTCACTCGCAGCACATGGCACAAATGAGTATGCAACTGCAATGGATAAGACTATGGATATAGCAAAACATGCCGCAGAATTAATTAAGCAACATCCGAATTTAGAGTTACTAGTTGAGCCAACGCTTTCAGTCGTTGCTTTTAAACGTAAGGGTTGGCAGATGAGCGATTATCAAAAATGGAGTGATAAATTATTAGCTGATCAAATTGGATTTGTTACCCCATCCTCACACCGAAATGAAGCAATACTTAGATTTGCAATAGTTAATCCGTGGACCAAAGAGAGTGATATTTCAGAAATTCTCGCCACGCTCTAGATTAAACCCCGATATTTACCAGAGATCTTTTAAGATAAGCCCATGTCTGAATTTAGTATGCCCATCAGCAATGGCGGCGGCTTATCTGAGCTAGAAAATAAGATGCTCGATTTTGAGCGCCAATGGTGGCGCTATGCCGGCGCAAAAGAGAGCGCTATTAAAGAGTTATTTGATCTAACACCACCTGCTTATTACCAAATGCTAAATAATTTAATTGATCGTGAAGATGCATTAAATGCTGAGCCAATCCTCGTTAAACGTCTTCGTCGCTTGCGTGAATCTCGCACCTCGGCCCGCTCCAGCACCCGTTTAGGCTTTAACCTCTAACTCACCACCTTCGGCCAGGCTTTGAGTTGGCGCGAGGGGAATAAATCCTTTAGATTTGGCCTTAGCACTCTCGGGGCCCGAGTGATAATGCGGCCACCATTTTGTTTAGACCATATGCAAGGAGATAAGACATGGCAAAGATGATTGCTTTTAATGAAGAGGC
>JBIIXT010000047.1:0-7144 GCA_044347205.1 Candidatus Nanopelagicus sp.
AAAATTGGTTTTGTTGTGTACGGATTGTCACCAAAAACTGGTGGAAGATTAAAGTCTGCGGTACTAGGTGGGGTAAATCCCTCGTCACCTGATAGAAGCAAACTCAACTTTTTCTCCTGAAAATTATGGGGTCAAACCCGTTCCCGACGGGTCAAACCTTATGCGGTAGGTGGTAGTTGTGTGAAATTTATCAGCGTGTGATTTATGCCCCGATGTCGAGATTCCATGCGGGGAGGTAAAGGTGGAGTTTAGAGTTTTTAGGTGTTTGCTGGATTAGTCGCGACCAAAGCGCAACCACACCAAATATATAGAAGCGCCAGCACCTAGCAACATGCCAACTAGTAGGAAGTAATTAGTTTCGAGCCATTGATCAAGGCCCCAACCAATTCCACCCCAAATAATTAAGCCAGAAAGTAGGTAACCAACAATTGACCAAAGCGCACCCTCTTCATTGCGAGAGTGATTTAAATTATCGCGGTCCAAAGTTATCTCCTTTAGATTACTTTTTAATTCTTTTCACCAGGTAGTGGCATTTGAAATCGTAACTTCATGAAGCTACGAATCTCTCCTACCAACCAAGCCATGGTAATCAAAAGAGCGCTGATGGCAAAACTTGAGCGGTCGACTGTGCTGCGATCGGTAAATTTTGTGATTAAAACCAAAAATACTCCCATAAAAATTACTTTGGCAAAGTAGGAAAACATCGCCAGCATCATTACGGCCATTGGATCTAAATCCCGAGAGATACTGGCAACTAATAAGTGCACGCTAAAGAAAATTATGACGGTAATTGATGCTAATAGCCCACCGAATAATCCAGATTTACCTTTTAACAAAGCACCAAATATCAATGAAAGAACTGCAACTGCGCTAGCTGGGACAATTGCGCCCTTCCAAAGTTGAGTATCACTCATGATTTTCTAACCCGTTTATCTTTCTGGGCAACAGTTTTCTTTATAGAATCGCGGTTATGTTCGATGATCACTTTGTTTTTATTTCGCTTTATTACTATGACTGAAAGTGCAAAGATAAATAATCCCGCAAGTAAAGCAAATGGTATTGGAATGAAAGCAGCAATTGCAGTTGGAATAGCGAACATGGCAGTCCATAAATAAAGCACCACAGTTGTGCGTTGTTGGGTTAAGCCCATTCGCATAATGCGGTGATGCAGATGCTCGCGATCTGCTGAAAATGGTGAGCGGCCGGCACGAATTCGCCGAATGATCGCCATCGCAAAATCTAAAAGCGGAATTGCTAGGACTGTGAAGGGCAGCAGTAATGGCAGCAGCACAGTCCCTGAATTCTCATTTGTAATTGCCGAAGCATCAACTTGGCCAGTTAAAGTGATGGCAGATGCACTAATCATTAGCCCTAAGAACATCGCACCAGAATCACCCATGAATATCTGAGCTGGATAAAAATTATGAGGCAAAAACCCTAAACACAAGCCAATAACTACTGCAGTAATTAACGATGGGGCACCAGCGCGACTAAAGCCGTTGATCACCGCTAATAGGTATGAAAAAGCAAAGAACGATGCGGCGCAGATTGCCACAATCCCGGTGGCTAAACCATCTAGGCCATCAACAAAGTTAATTGCATTTATGACAACCATTACGAATAACACTGTAAGTAATTGACCAATATTTGCTGGCACAGTTGTAATTCCATTTATTGGCAGCCATAAAATCTGCACACCATAGATCAACAGGATGCCACCTGCTAAAGCTTGACCTGCGAATTTAGTAATCGGATCAAGATCAAAACGGTCATCAATTAATCCTAAAAACAAAATGAAGGTACCGGCAAGAAAGATACCGGTGGCTTCACGGCTAAATGACTTTGCAACAAGTGGCAGTTGATTAACAATTACTAATGTCAGCGCCATTGATAGCCACATAGCTAAACCACCCCAACGTGGTGTTGGTTTAACATGCACATCCCGACTTCTAATCTGCATTACTGCACCTGATTTGATTGCTAAATCTCTAACTAATGGCGTAATTAGATAGCAAATAATTGCAGCAAGTAGAACTGTTAAAAGATATTCGCGCATTATTTCTTAAAGATTAATTCGCAGGTACTGGATAGACCGGAAATGCACTACAGAGTTGATCAACCTCAGCCTTAATTGCTTTTGCTTTGCCTTCATCTGCGCCATCTTTAATTGCGCGGGCAATTAGGGAGGCAATCTGTTTCATCTCAACTGGGCCCATGCCTTGAGTTGTTGTGGCTGCTGTTCCAACGCGAATTCCAGATGTTACGGCAGGTGTTTCTGGATCATATGGAATTGCATTTTTGTTTAAAGTAATTCCAGATAGGCCGCATCTTTCATCAGCTACTTTGCCAGTTACACCAGTTGATCGAATATCAATTAAAGCTAAATGGGTTTGTGTTCCACCGGAGACTGCTCTCATTCCTTGCGCTACTAAATCATTGGCTAGCGCCTGGCAGTTAGTAATAACTTTTTTAGCGTATGCCTGATAGGCCGGTGTTGCGCACTCTTTTAATGCAATCGCCTTGCCAGCAACAGCGCTCATGATCGGGCCACCTTGCATACCTGGAAACACCGCTTTATCAATCGCTGCTGCATGTTGTGCTTTAGACAAAATCATGCCACCGCGTGGGCCACGTAGAACTTTATGTGTAGTAAATGAAACTACATCTGCATACGGCACTGGCGATGGGATAGCTTTACCAGCAACTAGACCTATGAAGTGCGCTGCATCAACCCACATAATTGCACCGACCTCATCGCAGATTTGCCGTACCTTTTCAAAATCAATTAATGATGGGTATGCAGTTGCTCCTGAACAAATCATCTTTGGCTTATTTTCAATTGCTAGATCGCGCAGTTGGTCGTAATCAATTAGCTCATTATCTTGGCGAACACCGTAGGAAACTACGTTGAACCATTTGCCAGAAAAATTTACTTTAGAGCCATGTGTTAAGTGGCCACCATGTGGCAGTGACATAGCAAGCACCGTGTCACCTGGCTTAGTAAAAGCTTGATAGACCGCAACGTTGGCACTAGCACCAGAGTGTGGTTGTAAATTTGCATGTTCTGCGCCAAATAATGCTTTAGCTCTTTCATTACCAATCACTTCAACCTTATCAACTTCTTCACATCCACCGTAATAGCGCTTGCCTGGATAACCCTCAGCATATTTATTTGAAAGTGATGATCCCATCGCAGCTAACACAGCAGGGGATGTGAAATTCTCACTTGCGATTAATTGCAAGCCACGGCGCTGGCGCTCTAGTTCAGAGATAACAACTTCGGCAATCTCTGGATCTTGATTTTGTAGCGCTGTGAAATCTGGTCCGTAATACTCCTGGGAAATGGGGTGCGCCGTTTTTTTATTAAACATGTCGTAAGCCTAAAGGTTTGCCTGAAAAATGCTAGGTATTGGCTTATGAATTAGGTAAAAATACCGGGAATCAACGCAGAAATTTCATTGTCATTGATCACACCGCTGCGCTTAATCTTAAGAGTTGCACCACTTGCATCGATTATTGTGCTTCTACCTGGAGAGGTTAAAACTCCATCAGTAAAGATAACTCCGATATCACTTTCATAAATCGGAAGTGTGGCTAAATCTAATGTCGCAGCCTTACCGCTTAAAGCTGCTGCTGCCACTGCAAGTGGTCCAGAACTTTCTAAGATTTGTAATAGAAAATTTTGATTTGGAATGCGAATATTAACTTTACCTAGTTTGCCGCTATCTCCTAGATTCCAACTTAAACCAGGTTGCACGTTGAAAGTAATTGATAATGGGCCAGGCCAAAATTTTTTAATCAGCAAACTGATCTCATCTGAAACATTAGTAACTAAGCCAGATAAGACTTTGGCATCTTTGATGAATACTTGTGGAACTACACCTTCTGGATCTCCTCGCAAAATATGCATCGCCTTTACCGCATCTGGTTTAAAGGCATCACATAGGTATACGTAGCCAAACTCTGATGGTGCAAGAATTACTTCACCGGCATTTATATTTCGAATCGCAGTTTCAACAGCTATTGCAAGTGCTTGCGCAGTTAGATCAATTCGCTGTGCCATTTAAATTCCTAAACCCTTATTCATAATTTTATGCCGGAGGTAAATCTATCTCGGCCAGTTAAATCCGAGATGTTTTGAATATTTGAAAATTCACTTGCCATCGCATGCTTTACTAGCGTGCCTTGAGTTTCATGGTGCTCCATAATGAAATAACCACCAGATTTTAGTAAGCGGGCGGCTGCTGAAATAAATTGTTTAGGTACTGCCATACCATCACCTTCACCACCACGAAGTGCCAACTCTGGTTCAAAGGCTATTACTTCATGCGGTAATTTTTCATGATTTGGAATATATGGTGGATTAGCAACAACCACATCTGCTTTCACACCATCTAGCGCCGTAGTTACATCTTCAACTACAACCCGAGTACTTAATTCATACTTACTTATATTTAAATTAAGCCAAGTAGCCGCCTCTGTTGATTTTTCAACCGCAACCACCGTTACTGCTAAATCCTTTAGCGCCGCCTCTGTTGCAATAGCTATTGAGATTGCGCCACTTCCGGCGCCTAAATCAACAACACTTTTAATCTCTGGTTTTCCTTCAGTTGCCCCAGCTGATGATTGCAGAAAGCCAATAACCCGATCTACTAAAATTTCTGTTTCTGGGCGAGGTATTAAAACTCCGGTGCCAACAGATAACTCTAAATATCGAAATGGTGCACTGCCAGTTATGTATTGGACTGGCTTACCCAGCAGGCGCGCATCAACTAAATCATGAAACTCCTGCGTTACGCGATCAATTTCAGTTGCTGGTAATTCAAAGGTAGAAGTAATCAATTGTTTACGCGAGACGCCAATGACATGAGCTAATAAAATTTCGGCATCTACGGCTGAGATCTGATTTTTTTCAAATAAGGCAACAGCATCTCTTAACAGATCGCGCATTTTTGAAATTTAATTAAGAGTTTTCGCCGGATAGTTTGGCGGCGCGATCGCTGTCCAGTAAGGCTTGAATTACTGCGTCTAGGTCACCATTCATAACTGAATCTAAATTATTTGCTTTGTAATTGACTCGATGATCACTTAGGCGATTTTCTGGAAAATTATATGTACGAATTCGCTCACTGCGATCAACGGTTCGAACTTGAGATTTACGTTCAATTGCTGCAATTCGCTCAGCCTCTTCTTGGGCAGCTGCCAACATACGTGCGCGCAAAATACGCAGTGCTGACTCTTTGTTTTGTAATTGGCTTTTTTCATTTTGGCATGAGACAACAATTCCGGTTGGAATATGAGTTATGCGAACTGCTGAATCGGTTGTATTTACAGATTGGCCGCCTGGACCACTTGAGCGATAAACATCAATTCGCAGATCGTTCATATTTAAATCAACATCTACCTCTTCAGCTTCTGGCAAGATCAAAACTCCGGCTGCAGATGTATGGATGCGTCCTTGTGATTCAGTCTCTGGCACACGTTGTACCCGATGCACACCGCCTTCAAATTTTAATTTAGCGTATGGCGTCTTTCCTGGCTCCTGTACACCCTTTGATTTAATTGCAATTGATACATCTTTATATCCACCCATATCACTGTCAGTGGTATCAATTGTTTCAACTTTCCAACCCTGCTTTTCGGCGTAGCGGGTATACATGCGAAGCAGATCACCAGCAAAGATTGCTGATTCATCACCGCCGGCGCCAGCTTTAATTTCCATAATTACATCACGATCATCATTTGGATCACGAGGTAGTAATAACTCCTCTAATTTCTCAGCGGCTAAATCTCTAGTGGCCTCGAGTCCTGCAATCTCACTTGCGAAACTTTCATCTGCTTGTGCTAGTTCATTTCCGGCAGCTAAGTCCTCCTCTGCTGCTTTCCACGCACGATAGCCAGCAATTACTGGACCAAGTTGGGCGTAGCGCTTTCCAAGTGATCTAGCTTTGTTTTGATCAGAGTGAATTGAAGGATCAGCCATCTGTTTTTCAAGTTGGTCGTACTCAACTATTAGTTCATTAGCTTTAGCAAAGCGTTCCATTTGGCTTCTCCTTTCTTAACTTTTGGTATTTACTACTTTTAAAATAATAAAAAAGAGAGCGCACCACATCAATTGACGTGAAGTGCGCTCTCTTTAAGAAAACTACTTAGTGCCTGGCTTCTCGCTCTTTCCGAAACGCTCTTGGAACTTAGCTACGCGACCGCCGGTATCAAGAATTCTTTGCTTACCTGTGTAGAAGGGATGACATACGGAACAAACTTCAACGTAGATCGATCCAGTCTCTTTGGTGCTGCGGGTTGTAAATACTTCACCGCAACCACAAGTTACTTTTGTCTCCACATATGCTGGGTGGATTTCTGCCTTCATTTTTACTTCTTTCTTTTCTAGATTTTCACTAGATGTATTACTGGGTCAGATACTTAAATCTGTGAACCAGTAGATCCGGCACTTACCGGGGGGTGTAAAGAATAACTTGTGAAGGTAGTACTGAGCAAAACTGATCGTAAATAAGTAAGGATTAATCAGTAATTAAGCGTCGGCACTATCTCGATTTGATGAGTTTGCAGTAGTTGGCGTATCCCCACCTGCAACAGTCTTTTGAATCTGTAGCAAGAATTCGACGTTGGACTTTGTGCCCTTCATCTTTTCTAGCAATAACTCAAGAGCTTGTTGTGGCTCAAGTGCGTGCAGAACTCGACGCAAACGCCAAACAATTCCTAACTCCTCTGTGCCCATCAAGATCTCCTCTTTACGAGTTCCGGATGCAACCACATCAACAGCTGGGAATATTCGCTTGTCTGCAAATTTACGGTTAAGGATTAACTCCATGTTTCCAGTTCCTTTGAACTCTTCAAAGATAACTTCATCCATCTTTGAACCAGTATCAATTAGAGCTGTTGCCAGAATAGTTAGTGAGCCGCCATTTTCAATATTACGTGCAGCACCAAAGAATTTTTTAGGTGGATACAACGCAGCAGAATCAACACCGCCGGAAAGAATTCGACCTGAAGCTGGAGCAGCAATGTTGTAAGCACGGCCAAGACGAGTAATTGAGTCAAGTAGCACAACTACATCATGACCAAGTTCTACTAATCGCTTTGCGCGTTCAATTGCTAACTCTGCAACTGTGGTGTGATCATC
>JBIIXT010000048.1:0-7094 GCA_044347205.1 Candidatus Nanopelagicus sp.
AATTTTCCCGGAAAGGAAAGCCAAGTGCTTTTAACAGCTCGCGGCCCTCTTCATCGGTTTTTGCGGTAGTAACTAAAGTGATATCCATACCTCTAGTGCGATCAATCTTGTCTTGCTCGATCTCTGGAAACACAACCTGCTCAGTTAAGCCGAAGGTGTAATTTCCTTTACCATCAAATTGCTTTGGTGATAATCCGCGGAAGTCACGGATACGAGGAAGTGCGATTGAAAGTAGACGGTCAGTGAACTCCCACATGCGATCGTTGCGAAGTGTTACGTGCGCACCAATTGGCATTCCTTCACGCAATTTAAATTGCGCAATTGATTTACGTGAGCGAGTTACCTGCGGGCGTTGACCAGTGATAATTGCTAGATCGCGAATTGCGCCTTCAATTAACTTTGAATCACGAGCAGCTTCACCAACACCCATGTTTACAACAACCTTGGTTAATGTCGGGATCTGCATAACATTCTTATAGCCAAACTTTGACTTAAGTGCTGGTGCGATCTCTGACTTGTAACGTCCCTTAAGACGAGGAGCTAAATCGGTAGCCATTTTTAGTTACGCATCCTTTCCGGAGCGGCGTGAGATGCGAATGTTTTTACCATTCTCATCTTTGCGTGCACCAATACGAGTTGCCTTGCCATCGCCATCAACTAACATCACATTTGAAAGGTGAATTGCTGATTCCACGATAGTAATTCCGCCAACCTTTACGCCACGCTCTGATGTTGACTCTTTGGTGTGGCGCTTTACGCGGTTAACACCTTCAACAAGAACACGCGACTTAATGCGGTCAACAGATAAAACTGTGCCAGTTGTACCTTTATCTTTACCGGCGATGATTTGAACTGTGTCGCCTTTGCGAATGTTTGACATTTTTATAGCACCTCCGGAGCTAATGAAATGATCTTCATAAAACGCTTGTCGCGAAGTTCGCGGGCAACTGGTCCGAAGATGCGTGTTCCACGAGGCTCACCATCAGTTTTTAAAATAACTGCTGCATTCTCATCAAA
The DNA here is from genome assembly GCA_044347205.1 of Candidatus Nanopelagicus sp. Lineage (GTDB taxonomy): Bacteria > Actinomycetota > Actinomycetes > Nanopelagicales > Nanopelagicaceae > Nanopelagicus. Next base: position 1,018 of record JBIIXT010000048.1, read on the forward strand.
ACGAATATATGAACCATCTGGACGACGGCTCTCTTTTACGGTGCGAACGATTACGGCTTTAACAACCTCGCCCTTCTTAACCTGTCCACCTGGGATTGCATCCTTAACAGAGCAAACAATGATGTCTCCGATACCTGCGTATCGACGGGAAGTTCCGCCAAGAACACGGATGCAAAGTAATTCCTTTGCGCCGGTGTTATCAGCTACGCGTAAGCGTGACTCTTGTTGAATCATTTTTTATTTTTCCCCTTGCCCGTCCTGTTATTTAGCTTTCTCAAGGATCTCAACTACACGCCAGCGTTTTGTTGCTGACAGTGGTCGAGTCTCCATAATTAAAACGCGATCGCCAATACCGGCAGCATTACTTTCGTCATGCGCCTTTAACTTGCGAGAGCGAGTCAAAACTTTGCTGTATAGACCATGCTTAACACGATCTTGAATTGCAACTACAACAGTTTTATTCATCTTGTCGCTAGTTACGATTCCTTCACGGGTCTTACGGAAACCGCGCTCTTCTACTTGATTACTCATGCGCTGACTCCGATCCCTAGTTCACGTTCACGCAATACTGTGTAAATGCGTGCAATCTCTTTACGAACTGCAGTTAGACGGCCGTGGCTCTCTAATTGACCAGTTGCTGCTTGAAAGCGAAGGTTAAATAGCTCTTCCTTTGCTTCACGTAACTTCTCATTTAACTCTTCAGTTGAATTAGCACGTAATGCTTCAGCGGTAACAGTTGACATTAGAACTCCTCACGACGAACTACTCGGCACTTCATTGGCAACTTATGCATTGCACGTGTCATTGCTTCAGTTGCAATACTTTCGGTAACGCCAGAAACTTCAAACATTACGCGTCCAGGTTTTACGTTAGCGATCCACCATTCAGGTGAACCCTTACCGGAACCCATACGAGTTTCAGCTGGCTTCTTTGTTAATGGACGATCTGGATAAATATTGATCCAAACCTTTCCACCACGCTTGATATGACGAGTCATTGCAATACGCGCCGCTTCAATTTGGCGGTTAGTTACGTAGGCTGGCTCCATCGCTTGAATACCAAAATCTCCGAAGGCAACTGTTGTGCCACCCTTTGATTTACCACCACGTTTTGGGTGATGTTGTTTACGGTGCTTAACACGACGTGGAATTAACATTAGTTAGAACCTCCATCGGTAGTTGGAGTTGCTGCTGCCTCTGCTGCGCGAGCTTCAACTGTTGTAGTTGTAACTTCACCGCGAGGAGCACGAGGTGTGCGAGGACCACGATTTGGTTTTGGAGCTTTTGCTGCTGCTAATGCTGCTGCTGCACGCTCTGTACGAGATTCAATAACCTCGCCCTTGTAGATCCAAACCTTTACACCTAAGCGACCAAATGTTGTGGCGGCTTCTGCGAAACCATAATCAATATCTGCGCGAAGTGTATGAAGAGGTACGCGTCCTTCACGGTAGAACTCAGAGCGTGACATTTCAGCGCCACCCAAACGTCCACCACACTGAACACGAATTCCTTGTGCACCAGCTTTTAATGCTGTTTGCATTCCCTTACGCATTGCGCGACGGAATGAAACACGAGCTGCTAACTGCTCTGCAATTCCTTGAGCAACTAATTGCGCATCGATTTCAGGGTTCTTAACCTCAAGAATATTTAATTGAACCTGCTTACCAGTTAGGTTTTCAAGATCAATACGAAGCTTGTCTGCCTCTTGACCACGACGACCAATAACAATTCCAGGACGTGCTGTGAAAAGATCGATACGAACCTTCTCGCGAGTACGTTCAATTTCAATCTTTGAAACGCCTGCGCGCTCCATCTTCTTTGCCATCAAACGACGGATTGCAATATCTTCCTTAACATACGCACCGTATAGCTTGTCGGCATACCAACGTGATTTGAAATCAGTTGTAATTCCTAGGCGGAAGCCGTGTGGATTTATCTTTTGACCCATTTACTCGGCCTTCCCTTTAGATGCAGCAGCCTTTTTGGCTGGAGCTTTTTTAACAGCAGTTTTTTTAGCAGCCGCTTTTTTCACAGGCGCTGCTTTAACTGCTTCAACTGAATCTGCTGCTTTGCTTTGCGTAATCGCTAGACCCTTACGTGAAGAGTTAAAACGAATACGAGGCTTTTGCATTTGGCTTGACTTTAAATTTGGATTTGTGCGGAAGTTTTTATCATCAGATAAAACAACTGTTACTTGTGATGAGCGCTTATTAATTGCAAAGCCGCGACCTTGCGCACGTGGGCGGTAGCGCTTCATTGTGAAGCCTTCATCAACTAGTGCTTCAATAACCCAAAGCTCTGAAGCATCACGAATTGATGGATTCTTCTGCTTGGCATTAGACACAGCCGATGCGATTAATGAATAGATCGCAGCGCCTAGCTCTGGTTGGTTAGCAAATTTCATCATATTCAATGCGTTATCAGCACGTTGTCCGCGAACTAAGTTCACTACACGTCGAGCCTTTTGTGGTGTTGCACGGAAGTCGCGTAATACAGCGCGAGTTACTAATGCTGAGGTGGTGTCTGCGTTACTCACGAACAACCGCCTTTCCATCTGTCTTTACGTGACCCTTGAAGGTACGAGTTGGTGAAAACTCACCAAGCTTGTGACCGATCATCGCTTCAGTTACGAAAACTGGAATGTGCTTGCGACCATCATGAACTGCAATGGTGTGTCCGATCATGTCTGGTGTGATCATTGATCGACGTGACCATGTCTTAATAACATTTTTAGTGTTCTTCTCGTTTTGCTCATTTACCTTTTTAGATAAATGACCGTCCACGAAAGGACCCTTCTTCAAACTACGTGGCATTTGTAGGTGGCTCCTTATCGCTTCTTATTTGACTTGCGTCGACGGACAATTAAAGAATCACTAGCTTTTTTCTTACGTGTGCGCTTTTCAGGAGTTCCCCAAGGTGAAACTGGGTGACGTCCACCAGAAGTTTTACCTTCACCACCACCATGTGGGTGATCAACTGGGTTCATAACAACACCACGAACAGATGGGCGCTTGCCCTTCCAACGCATACGTCCGGCTTTACCGTAATTACGGTTTGATTGTTCTGCGTTTCCAACTGTTCCAACAGTTGCGCGACAACGAACATCAACATTGCGAATTTCACCTGATGGCATACGAAGTTGTGCGTAAGGTCCATCTTTAGCTACTAATTGAACAGCTGATCCAGCTGAGCGACCAATCTTTGCGCCACCACCTGGACGTAATTCAATTGCATGAATCATTGTTCCAACAGGAATATTACGAAGTGGCAAATTATTGCCAGGCTTAATATCTGCAGCTGGGCCATTCTCAATTGCTGCGCCTTGTGTTAAACCTTCTGGTGCAATGATGTAACGCTTCTCGCCATCTGCGAAGTGCAGTAATGCAATTCGAGCAGTACGGTTTGGATCGTATTCAATGTGTGCAACCTTTGCTGGTACACCATCTTTATCATTACGAACAAAATCAATTAATCGGTAAGCGCGCTTGTGTCCGCCACCTTGGTGACGCATTGTTACGCGACCAGTAGCGTTACGGCCACCTTTGCTGTGAATTGGGCGAACCAATGACTTCTCTGGACGTTGACGAGTGATCTCTTCAAAATCCGGAACAGATGCTCCGCGCTGACCAGGTGTGGTCGGCTTCAGATTACGCAATGCCATTTTTTATATCCTCTTTTCCGTAAGTCCCAATCCCCTTAGGAGACTGGTCCTCCAAAGATGTCGATCCGGTCGCCAGCTGCAACATGCACAATCGCACGCTTTGTATCTTTACGTTTTCCGAAACCAATTGCGGTGCGCTTGCGCTTACCTTCACGGTTCATAGTGTTAACGCTTAATACCTTTACGCCAAATACCTTTTCAACAGCGATTTTGATCTCTGTCTTATTAGCATCTGGTGAAACTAAAAATGTGTACTTGTTGCCATCTAGAAGTGAGTAAGACTTCTCAGATACAACTGGAGCTAGTAGAACGTCGCGGTAGTTTTTCATGCAGATGCTCCTACTTCACTCTCGCGAGCAACAGCTGTTGCTCCCTTGCCAGTTGCTGGGCCTGCGATGAACTCACGAAGAGCGTTCTCTGAGAAGACAACATCATCAGCGACCAAAACATCGTAAGCATTTAATTGATCATTTGCGATCAAGTGCAAATTCTCTGAGTTACGTAGTGCAAGCCACGCTGGATTTTCAGTACGTGAGAGAACTACTAACAAATTTTTACGATCTGAGAATTGACGCACTGCAGAGATAGCTGCCTTGGTGCTGCCAACTTCATTCATTGAGGTAACTGCATGTAAACGATCACCACGTTGACGATCAGATAGAACACCCTTAAGTGCTGCTGCAATCATCTTCTTTGGTGTGCGTTGATCGTACTTGCGAGGTACTGGACCGTGTGCAACTCCACCGTGACGTTGGTTAGGTGAACGAGTTGAACCCTGACGAGCACGACCTGTTCCCTTTTGCTTGAAAGGTTTCTTTCCACCACCAGAAACTTCACCGCGATTTTTCGCTTTGTGAGTTCCGGCGCGAGCAGCAGCAAGTTGTGCTGTTACTACTTGGTGAATTAATGGCACATTAGCCTGCACATCAAAGATGTCTGCTGGCAGATCAATTGATCCAGATGCTTTACCAGTTAGATCTTTGATTTCAATTTTTAATGACATTACGCACCAGCCTTAACTGAAACAGTTTCACCAGCAGCTTTTTTCGCTGCAGATCGAATAAAGACAATTGAGCCAATTGGGCCAGGAACTGCGCCACGAACTAACAAGGTGTTAGTAGCAGCATCAACTGAATGAACTAAAAGATTTTGTGTTGTAATCGTGTCAACACCCATACGGCCCATCATTCGCTTTCCTTTGAAAACGCGACCAGGTGTTGTTCGGTTACCAACAGAACCAGGCATACGGTGCTTCTTATCTACACCGTGAGATGCACCAATTCCAGAGAAACCATGACGCTTCATAACACCAGCAGTTCCCTTACCTTTTGAAGTTCCGGTTGCATCAACAATTTCACCAGCAGCAAATACATCTGCCTTTAACTCTTGACCAACTGTGTAACCATCGGTATTTGTAATTCGAAGCTCTACAACTTCAAGACGTGGTGTTACGCCAGCTTTAGCGAATTGACCAGCTTGTGGCTTAGAAACTTTGCGTGGCTCAACGGCGCCGTATGCGAGTTGAACTGCTGCATAACCATCTTTTTCAAGTGAGCGAATTTGTGTAACAACACAAGGTCCCGCTGAAATAACAGTTACTGGAACAATTTTATTTTGGGCATCAAAGACCTGAGTCATACCCAGCTTCTCGCCAAGGATTCCCTTGATCGCTGAGCTTTGTGATTGAGTGGTTGTCATTTGATTTTCCTTACAGCTTAATCTCAATGTCGACGCCAGCAGGAAGATCAAGACGCATCAATGAATCAACAGTTTTAGGTGTTGGATCGATGATGTCGATTAGGCGCTTATGTGTGCGCATCTCGAAATGTTCGCGGCTGTCTTTGTATTTGTGTGGAGAGCGAATAACACAGTAAGTGTTCTTCTCTGTTGGCAGAGGAACAGGACCTGCGACAGTAGCACCAGTGCGCTCTACAGTTTCGACGATTTTCTTCGCCGAGCTGTCGATCACTTCGTGGTCGTAAGCCTTGAGCCGAATGCGGATCTTTTGTCCCGCCATTTTGCTTCTCCTTTTTTTCGTTTACTGCTCTTAAATCTTGCGATTTAAATTTTTGGTTATCCCCGGGCTACTTATTCAGCGACCCGGGAATAATTCTTCTTTTTTCTACTTAGAGATCTTTGTTACGCGACCAGCACCAACTGTGCGGCCACCTTCACGGATCGCAAAGCGAAGTCCTTCTTCCATAGCAACAGGTTGAATCAATGTAACTGTCATTGATGTGTTGTCGCCAGGCATAACCATTTCGGTACCTGAAGGAAGTGTTACAACACCGGTTACATCCGTTGTACGGAAGTAGAACTGAGGACGGTAGTTGTTAAAGAATGGTGTGTGGCGTCCACCCTCATCCTTTGAAAGGATGTAAGCAGATGCTTCGAAATCGGTGTGAGGTGTGATTGTT
>JBIIXT010000006.1:0-24326 GCA_044347205.1 Candidatus Nanopelagicus sp.
TCAAATGGGCATACGGTGTTGAAGTATTACCCAAAATTTTGCTGGGATTTGTTACAAATATAACTTTAACTGTAATTGCCACAACCTGTGTTGCAATCTTTGGCTTATCAATTGCCTTGATTAGAACCTCAAAGGCACCAGCCTTAACTCCATTTCGCTTGCTTGCAACAATCTACGTTGATGTATTTCGCGGAATCCCAATGTTATTGGTGATTCTACTTGTTGGATTTGGCATACCAGCGCTACAAATAAAGGGCCTAACAAATAATGTTTTAATTTTAGGAACTGCCGCTGTAATAATTACCTATACCGCATACGTTGCTGAGGTAATTCGAAGTGGAATTTTATCTATTCATCCTTCCCAGCGGGCTGCGGCTAGATCACTCGGTTTAAACTATTTTCAAACACTTAGATTTGTTATTTTGCCACAAGCCTTTCGCCGGGTAACACCGCCCTTATTAAATGATCTAGTGGCCCTAATTAAAGACACCGGATTAGTTTCAATTCTAGGTGTGACAGATGCGGTGCGAGCGGCGCAGATCGCATCATCTCGCTCCTTTAACTACACCCCATATGTAATGGCTGCCTTAGTATTTCTAGCGATCACTATTCCGCTAACTAGATTTACCGATCGCACTCTTCGTAAATCAATAGAGCAACAAAACGCCCAAGGCCTAGCATGAGTAACGCAGTCCTTGAGATCTCTAGATTACGAAAATCCTTTGACACAGAGGTTGTACTAGAGGATATTTCAATTAAAGTGCCAGAGCACACCGCTACCGTTTTTATTGGCGCATCCGGTTCTGGTAAATCAACCTTATTGCGCTGCATTAATTTATTGGAGCCAATTGATGATGGCGTGATAAAGCTAGATGGAAATGACATAACTGATGTTGAGATTAATCCCGATGAGGTAAGGCGCAAGATCGGTATGGTTTTTCAAGCCTTTAATCTATTTCCGCATATGAGTGTTCTTGAGAATATTATTTTGGCCCCGGTTCGGGTGCAGAATATGAGCCGAGATGAAGCAATTGATCATGCGCAAAACCTATTAAAGCGTTTTGGCTTAATCGATAAAGCCAATCAATATCCAGATCGCTTAAGTGGTGGGCAACAACAAAGAGTTGCCATCATCAGATCCCTTGCCTTAAATCCAAGATTATTACTACTGGATGAAATCACCTCATCCCTTGATCCTGTTTTAGTTAATGAGGTATTAAAAACTGTCCGTGATTTAAAGGCTGAGGGAATGACCATGGTTCTTGCTACCCATGAGATGGGTTTTGCCAAGCAAGTTGCAGATGAGGTTTGCTTCCTTAAAGATGGCCGCATCTTAGAGTGGGGCCCACCTGATCAGATTCTAAATAAACCACAACGCCAAGAGACGCAGCACTTTTTAAAGCAAGTAAATGAAGCGGGTAGGTTGTAATTTGTGAGCGAAGGTTTTGCCATTACCCAGGGGCAAATTCCAGTAATTTTGCATGTGCCACACAGCAGCCGGCTTATTCCAGAAGATATCCGAAGTGCGATATCACTTACTGATGAAGAATTATCTTATGAACTAGATCAGATGACTGATTCTCATACTGATCTAATCGCACATAACGCCGTAGCTGATTTATCTTTAAAGCCCTGGATATTTAAGAATCAATTATCAAGATTAGTAATTGACCCAGAGCGCTTTCCAGATGAGCGTGAGGTAATGAACAAGGTAGGCATGGGCGCTGTTTACCTTAAAACATCTACCGGTAAGAACCTACGCGCCGAAGATTTTAACCCTGCGCCTTTAATTGATAAATACTTTAAGCCTTATGCAAAAGCATTTACAGATTTAGTCAGTAATTTGTTAGTTAAACACAACGGCGTTTTGATAATTGACGTGCACTCATATCGATTAAATCAACATCCAAATGCTGTTAATCATGGTCAAGCCAGGCCACCCATCTGCTTAGGCACTGATAATTTTCACACCCCGAAGTGGCTTGCTCAATTGGCTAAGGATTGCTTTAGCCCAGTTGGTGAGGTGATTGAAAATCAGCCCTACGCTGGCAGCTATGTGCCACTTGAATTTTATGGAAAGGATCAGCGAGTTCTCTCACTCATGCTGGAGGCTAGAGCCGATCAATTTTTGGATGAAAAGCTGCAGCCCCATGCAGGTTTGGTAAGGGTGGCAGGCGCGTTGTCCTCACTAATCTCTAAAGCAAGGGTTTAGATCGGGAGGGAAATTCCTCAAATATTGGCAAATTTAGAGTTTGGATGTGCAAAATACCCTGTGGACAATTTATAATATAGCCAGTGGTCAGGCGGTTTAAATAAATCGCAAAAAGATTGAGACCTCAAAACAAAGGATGAATTGTGGCTGTAATTCGTGCGCCCAAAAAAGGCGTTAAAGCGGGCAAGAAGGTTGTAAGTAAGAGCAAGCCTGCTAAAAAGAAAACAGTTGCAAAGAAATTACCTGCTAAAAAAGCTGCTCCGGTAAAGATTGTAGTTAAGCAAGTACTAGATGCCAAAGATGTGGCACAAATTATTAAAGTTAAAGAGTCAATCACTCGCCAAAAAGAGGTGCTCACCGAGTTAACTGCTCGTGGTGTGACAAATATAAATCGAATTGCAAAAAAAGCTGATCAAGAATTAGTAGTAGAAGCTCGTGAGCTAGAACTATCTGTACCAAAGCTAATTGAGAAGATGCGCAAGGCTGGCCTTGGCACACCAAGTCGTGTACTAAAGCGTGCCGAGTTAGATTTAGTTGCACCACCTGCCCCAGTTGCATCACCTTCGGCCCCAACAACAAAGGGTGGCAAAGCGGTCGTTAAAATTGATGGCCAAGAGGTTGAAGTTGAAGAGGTTGATCTAGAAGATGCCGAGAAACTTCTTGAAGAAGTTGGTGAAATATTAGAGGCTGAAGCGGGGGAGAATGATAAGAAAACTCGCGAGGTTAAATCAGGGGATGACTCTCGAAATGAGAAGGATGCCTTCATTCTGCAGGACTCAGATGATGATGAGGATGAAGTTGATAAGAATGAGCGCCAGAAGTTAAAGAAAGAAATTGAGATCATTACCAATGTTTTAACTGCGATCTCTCACAAAAATACTAATAATCCAAAGGCGCAGAAGCAGATCGCGGTATATGCCGAGTCAAAGAACTTAAATTTAAAGACGGTTAAACAGCAATTATCAATGAAGACCTTTAATGAGAAGGCTTCCAAAATACTAGTTGAGTCCATCATCATGGGCTTCTTTGGTGATCTAGAAGAGCTAAATCAGATTTATGCATATGAGCTAACTCGCCTGCAAACTGAGCTTAAGTACCTACCGCCAGAACAAACAGTTTTAACCGCTGGTGCTACCGCAGATCCAGTTAAGGATTATCTGAAGTTAATTGGTCGCGTTGCACTGCTTAATGCTGAGATGGAGGTAGATCTAGCAACCAGAGTTGAGGCTGGATTATTTGCCGGTGAGAAGATTTTGCATGATAAGAAGATGGATAAGAAAACAAAGCGGATGTATGAACGAATTATTTTGGATGGTCAAGTTGCTAAGAATCACTTGCTAGAGGCAAACCTTCGTTTAGTAGTTTCCTTGGCTAAGCGTTACACCGGCCGCGGCATGCTATTTCTTGATCTAATTCAAGAGGGTAACTTGGGCTTAATTCGCGCCGTAGAAAAGTTTGACTACACCAAGGGTTACAAGTTCTCTACCTATGCAACTTGGTGGATTCGCCAAGCGATTACTCGCGCGATGGCAGATCAAGCGCGAACAATTCGTATTCCAGTACACATGGTTGAAGTTATTAATAAGTTGGCACGTGTGCAACGACAGATGTTGCAAGATCTTGGCCGCGAACCAACGCCGGAGGAGTTAGCAAAAGAGCTAGATATGACACCTGAGAAGGTTGTTGAAGTGCAGAAGTATGGCCGTGAGCCAATCTCACTTCACACCCCACTTGGTGAAGAGGGCGATAGTGAATTCGGTGATCTAATTGAAGACTCAGAAGCGATTGTGCCTGCGGACGCGGTCTCCTTTACATTGCTGCAAGAGCAATTGCACTCAGTTCTTGACACCTTATCTGAGCGCGAGGCTGGTGTTGTTGCAATGCGATTTGGTTTAACAGATGGGCAACCTAAGACACTTGATGAAATCGGCAAGGTTTACGGGGTAACTCGTGAGCGGATTCGCCAAATTGAATCAAAGACGATGTCCAAGCTTCGCCACCCATCGCGTTCACAAGTACTGCGCGATTACCTAGATTAAAAACCACCAAAGTAAATTACAAAGTTAAGGGGATTAAAATGAGTGAAAATATAAAGATGCGAGTTAAGGCAAATGGTTCAATTCGGGTAACTGGTACCGTTGATTTTGTTGATGAAGATGGCAATGTTGTGGAGACTAAAACTGATTTCTCACTTTGCCGTTGTGGTCATTCAAAGGAAAAACCATACTGCGATGGCTCACATAAGGCTGCGGGATTTGAAGCTAATTAATTAACTGATTGCTCAACTAGCTTTGTACTCTCATCCTGAATTCGAGCAGCAACTGTCTTTAATCCTTCGGCGTACTCCTTGCCGTGGTGGGCGCAAAAAGTTAATTCTCCACCTGATACCAAAAGCGCACGAACATAAGCCTGAGCGCCACAGCGATCACAGCGATCAAGTGAGTTCAGTGGTGTCTGTTGCATCGTGATCTGATCTGACATCTCTTGCTCCCTCTTGATCTAGTAGGACTGTAATAATCTCTAGCAGGGGAACATCAAACCATGAACCTTTATTCCCCGTGGCCAATTTAGGTTTCGAAATGATTACTTTTTCCAGAGAGATTGTGGATAAATCACCGATATTGATATTTCTAGGGGGTTTTTAGTGTTGATCATCTATATCTAGATCCACCGCCGATAACCTTGGCGCCCGTGGCTACCAAATCAAGTAAGACAGGTGAGGGCGAAGCTCTAGCCACCAGTTACACCGCAAAGGATTTATCTGTCCTTGAAGGATTAGACGCCGTTCGCAAACGTCCGGGAATGTATATCGGAACAACTGACTCTCGCGGATTAATGCATTGCTTGTGGGAAATTATTGATAACGCAGTTGATGAGGCATTAGCTGGTCACTGCAAAACAATTGAAATTAATCTTGAATCAGATGGCTCAGTTGAAGTCCATGATGATGGTCGTGGTATCCCAGTAGATAAAGAGCCAAAGACTGGCTTAACTGGTGTTGAAGTTGTAATGACCAAGCTGCATGCTGGTGGAAAGTTTGGCGGTGGCTCATATGCCGCATCCGGTGGTTTACATGGTGTGGGTGCATCGGTTGTAAACGCGCTCGCCTCTAGATTAGATGTAGAGGTAGATCGAGATAGCAAAATTTATTGGATGTCATTTAAACGCGGTAACGCTGGAATCTTTGAAGGTGATGGTCCTAATGCAACATTTACTGAAAAATCTGGACTTCGCGTAATTGGCAAGGTATCTGCAAAGGTAACTGGCACTCGAATTAAATGGTGGTTTGATAAGCAAATTTTCTTGAAAGAGGCGGAGTTATCAATTGAGGATGTTTATGCTCGCGCTCGCCAAACCTCATACCTAGTTCCTGGTTTAACGCTGGTTGTAAATGATCGAAGAGCTAAGGTAAAAACCACTGAAACTTTCTTCCATAAGGGTGGCATCTCAGAGTTCTGTACATTCCTGCGTCCTGATGATCCAGTCGGTGAAGTAATTCGTATTGCAGGAACTGGTGAATACAACGAAACTGTTCCAGTCCTTGATGAAAAGGGACACATGAATCCAACTGATGTCCATCGTGAGATGGGTGTGGATATTGCAATGCAATGGGGAAATGGTTATGAAGCAACAGTTGCCTCCTTTGTAAACATTATTTCAACTCCAAAGGGCGGCACTCACGTGCAGGGATTTGAACGTGCCATGACTAAAGCGGTCAATGACGCACTTCGTGCAACTAAAACTTTAAAAAATAGTGAGCCAGATGTAATCAAAGATGATGTGCAGGAGGGTTTAACAGCGGTCGTAACAGTTCGTATGTCAGAGCCACAATTTGAGGGACAAACTAAAGAGGTACTAGGAACAGCAGCTGCCAGCAAAATTGTTAGCCAAGTTGTTGCAGATGAGATGAAGAACTTCTTCGCCTCTAGTAAGCGAATTGAAAAGGCGACGGGGCGCACTCTGCTTGAGAAAATAGCAAATGCCTCTCGTACTCGTATCTCAGCCCGCTCGCATAAAGATCTGCAACGCCGCAAAAATGCATTAGAGAGCTCATCTCTTCCAACAAAGTTATCAGATTGTCGTTCCGATGATGCCGCTCGTACTGAGTTATTTATTGTTGAGGGAGATTCAGCACTTGGCACAACTAAGGCGGCTCGAAACTCTGAATTCCAAGCAATCCTGCCGATTCGCGGAAAGATATTAAATGTGCAAAAGGCATCTTTGTCACAGATGCTAGAAAACAATGAGTGCGCATCAATCATTCAGGTAATTGGCGCTGGCAGTGGTAAATCCTTTGATTTAAATGATGCACGTTATGGCCGAGTTATCTTGATGTCAGATGCTGATGTTGATGGCGCCCATATTCGCTGCTTACTGCTGACATTATTTAATTCATACATGCGCCCACTAGTAGAGGCAGGCCGAGTATTTGCGGCAATCCCGCCACTGCACCGAATTGATGTAATTGGTGGCAAAAAGGGCGAAGTTCATTACACCTATAGCGATGATGAGATGAAAAAAGTTATTGCGCAGTTAAAAAAGGATGGCAAGCGGTGGAAAGAGCCAATTCAACGCTACAAAGGTTTAGGTGAGATGGACGCAGATCAACTTCGCGAGACAACTATGGATCCAGCACATCGCACACTTAGACGTATCACAATGAAGGATGTAACAAAGGCAGAGGCGATCTTTGAGCTATTAATGGGCAATGAGGTTGCACCTCGAAAAGAGTTTATATCTACCGCCGAGATTGATCGAGAGCGGATTGACGCTTAATTAAATTAATTAATCGATCGTAACGAGATCGAAGTACTCCTCTTTCCAAAGATCTTCATCACCATCAGGTAGCAAGATAACTCGCTCTGGCTTTAATGCTTGAACGGCGCCTTCATCATGGGAAACCAAAATAACTGCGCCTTGATACTCAGATAAAGCAGCCAGAATCTCATCGCGAGAGGCTGGATCTAAGTTATTTGTTGGCTCATCGAGTAATAAAACATTTGCTGCACTAACAACAAGTGTTGCTAAGGCAAGACGGGTTCGCTCACCACCTGATAAAACCTTTACTAATTTGTGAACATCATCTCCTGTGAAGAGGAATGAACCAAGAACGTTGCGCGCCTCTGGTTCCCTAATATCAGCGGTGGCACTCATCATGTTTTCTAGAATTGTTCTCTCAAAATCAAGTGACTCGTGCTCTTGGGCGTAGTAACCAATCTTTAATCCTTGACCATGGGCAACGCTGCCAGTATCTGATTCAAGTTCACCAGCTAAAATTCTAAGTAAAGTGGTTTTACCGGCGCCGTTAAGTCCAAGAATTACAACTCTTGAACCCTTATCAATAATTGCTGACACATCGGTAAAGATTTCAAGTGAGCCATAAGATTTTGAAAGTTCCTCACCTGATAGGGGAGTCTTGCCACACGGTGATGGTGTTGGGAAACGTAGCTTTGCCACCTTATCGCTGACGCGAACATCTTCAAGTGAGCTTCGTAGTTTTTCCGCACGACGCAACATTCCTTGGGCAGCTGTTGCCTTAGATGCTTTAGCACGCATCTTCTCGCCCTGCTTTTGCAGGATCTCTGCTTTCTTTTCGGCGTTTGCTCGCTCACGCTTTCGGCGGTGTTCATCTTGCTCACGTTGTAATAAGTAATTCTTCCAACCCATGTTATAGACATCAATTACATTTCGGTTGCCATCAATATAAAAAACTTTATTTACAACTGTTTCAATTAGGTTCACATCGTGGGAGATAATTACTAGCCCACCGGAGTACTTTGAAAGATACTCACGCAGCCAAATAATGGAGTCAGCATCTAAGTGGTTAGTCGGCTCATCTAGTAACAATGTTTCTGCGCCAGAGAACAAGATACGAGCCAGCTCAATTCTTCTTCGCTGACCACCTGATAGCGCTGATAGCTCTTGATCAAATAAATTATTTGGAACACCGAGTGAGGAGGCAATTGCTTCTGCTTCAGCAGATGCGGCATAACCACCGGCGGCGCTGAACTCATGCTCTACGCGGGTGTAACGCTCCATCGCTTTTTCAAGGGCAGCACCTTCAGAAGTTGCCATCTCCTCTTCAACTGCTCGCATACGTTTTGCAATCTGATCTAAATCACGGACTGAAAGAATTCGATCAATCACACTTCCTTGATCCTCACCAGTTCTTGGATCTTGTGGCAGGTAACCAATCTTTCCAGTTCGAGTTACAACACCACCGGCCGGCATAATTTCACCAGCTAATACTTTGGCTAATGTGGATTTACCCGCGCCATTTCGACCAACAAATCCAATTCGATCACCATGGTTTATGCGAACTGTTACATCCTTAACCAGAAGTCTGGCGGCAGCACGAAGTTCGAGAGCGCTAGTTGATATCAAATTTGCTTAGGCAACAAGACGTGTGCGACGAGGTGATGCGTACTTCTTTTCAATTTCAGATAGCTCCTCAGAAACTTTCGCCTTGATGCTCTCCTCAGATTTTAGGATCGCAGTTAGAGAGGCGATTGTAGCCTTTAATTCTTTAGCCTCTGTCTCAAGTTCGATCTTGCTCATCTTGGTCAAGCGACGAAGTGGCATATCTAAAATATAGGTAGCTTGCTCATCTGATAATTTAAAGGTTTTTATTAAGCCCGCCTTGGCAACAGTTGCATCCTCACTGCCACGAATTAACTTAATTACCTTATCGATATCAACAATTGCCTTAAGCAGACCATCTACTAAATTTAATCTTGCTTGCGCCTTCGCCTTGCGAAACTTAGATCTGCGGGTTACAACCTCTACTCGGTGATCAATAAATACTTGTAATAGAGTTTTCAGGCCAAGTGTTAGCGGTTTACCTTCAACTAAAGCAACGGCGTTAATTGAGAAGGCATCCTCCATAGGTGTTAACTTATAAAGATTTTCAAGGACCTCTTGTGGCTCGTAACCATTTTTAATCTCAACTACAACCTTGGTACCAGATTGACCATCGGAAAGATCTACGATGTCAGAGATGCCCTGCACCTTCTTTGCCTTAACCAAATCAGCAATCTTCTCCACAATCTTCTCTGGGCCGATGTTATAAGGCAGCTCAGTAATGACAATTCCTTGCTTGCGCGCTGTGATCTTTTCAATCGTCGTTGTGGCGCGAACCTTAAATGAGCCACGACCGCTGGCATAGGCATCAGCAATTCCTTCAGTTGCAACTAGGTAGCCACCAGTTGGAAAATCTGGAGCAGGCACAAATTTCATTAACTGCTTAAGGGTTGCCTTTGGATTCTCCATTAAATATTTAGTTGCCGCAATGACTTCACCAAGATTATGAGGGGCCATATTTGTTGCCATACCAACTGCGATACCAGTAGCACCATTTACTAATAGATTTGGAAAGGCGGCTGGAAGTACTTGTGGCTCAAGAATTTGACCATCATAGTTTGGGCCAAAGTTAACGGTATCTTCATCTGATTCATCAACCATCAACATCGCAGAAAGTGCCAAGCGAGATTCGGTATAGCGCATCGCTGCCGGACCTGAATCTAGTGAACCAAAATTTCCGTGACCATCAATTAATGGCAAGCGCATTGAGAATGCTTGTGCCATACGAACCATTGCATCATAAATTGCGCCATCACCATGGGGGTGTAGCTTTCCCATTACATCTCCAACAACACGGGCGCACTTAACATGTCCTTTTTCTGGACGAAGCGCCATCTGATCCATCTGATGCAAAATTCTGCGCTGCACTGGTTTTAAACCATCACGAGCATCAGGAAGTGCACGTGAATAAATTACAGAGTATGCGTACTCTAGAAATGAATCTGACATCTCCGATGCCACATCAATATCAATGATTCGACCAGGATTCTCACCAGCTTTAGGAAGGACTGCTTTCGGAGTTTTGGCCATGGGGAGTATCTTGCCAATGAATGCCGCTGATCTGCGGGAGCGACAAGCAAAAATGTGTTATCAAAATCTATCGCTGATAAGATTTAGCCCACAAGTGAGCAAAATGCTCGGTAGAACTTAGAAAGCACCTTTTATTAATGAGTAATCTCTTTGGGCTTTCACATCTAACTAACTCAATCTTTAACTCACTTTCAACGCCACTGACCACAGATTATTTAAATCTTGGTCAAGGTGAGCAACGTGAGTGCATAATCTTAATTGATGGCATGGGCCAAGATGCGTTAGATATGTATGGTGATGAATTCATAATCTTCTCGCAATTAACAAGCCGCGCTAAATTAGTTGCTAATTTTCCATCAACTACTGCAACAAGCCTTTCTACCTTGGGAACTGGCGTGCTACCAGGTGTGCATGGAATGCTTGGTTACACCGTTCGCGTGCCAAGAAGTGATAATCGATTATTAAATGCACTCAAGTGGGATGAAAGAGTTGATCCAGTTATGTGGCAGAAGGTGCCGACCTTATTTGAACGCGCAGTTACGGCTGGAATTGGTGTAACTCATGTGGCTGCAAAGCGATATGAAGGCAGTGGTTTCACACAAGCCGCACTTCGTGGCGCTAAGTATGTTGGCGCTAATGGCATAGATGAGATGGCTACTGCAGTTGCTAACGCTTTAAAGCCACAACCATCATTTGTTTACACATATTTAAATACCTTAGATTCAGCTGGCCACAATGATGGTGTTGGTTCAGATAAGTGGCTCACTGCATTGCAGCAAGTAGCTGATCTAATAACCAAGATAATTTCATCAGTGCCGGAGGGAACGCGAGTCTGGATTACTTCAGATCATGGAATGGTTAACGCCACCCAGCAAAGTGTTCTTGGCCAGGACAATCAATTGTTGGCGAATGTAACTTTAATAGGTGGGGAGCCAAGGGCTAGACATATTTATATAAAGGCTGGCGCCCAAGATGAAACAGTTTTGCAGTGGCGTGAGTTTTATAAAGATCAAGTTCAGATTTTCAGCAAAGCTGATGCAATTGGCGCAAATTTATTTGGTGAGGTTGTTACAGAGGATGCGATGGATCGAATGGGGGATCTAATTGCTATTCCAAATAATGATTTGATTTTGGTTGATCCAGCCCGAGTTCGTGAAGAGACTGGGATGGTTGGCCACCATGGTGGTGTGACTGAGCTTGAGATAAACATTCCCTTGCTGAGCAACAAGTGAATTAAAGAAAAGCTCTACTCTTTTTCTTTGTCTTTTCCAAACATGATGTCATCCCAAGATGGGATTTTAATTCGCTTGGTAATTCCATCGCGCTTTGCGTCCTCATCAGGAGATTGCGCTTCATCTTCATAATCATCATTAACAATTGAAATTGGTGCGTAAGGAGTTACATCCTCTTTTATAGAAACTAATCTTGGTGCTTCGGTATAAACCATTCCAACTGTTGGCTGGGTGCGCTGTTTCTCCTCGCCACCAATCCATCTTGAACCATCATCATCAGCCAGCAATGATCTGCGACTTAAATTAAATAACCAGGTTGCTTCACCCTTTGGTGAGTTTTCAGAATCTCCAAATGATTGTTCCCGAATTGGATAGTACAAAGTTACCTGCCAATTACTATCTGGCCTTCGAAAGGTGTTCCACTCTACGGTGGACATATCTACACCACGTGGTGCAAGTTTGCTTGAAACTGCTGTCTCTAAATATGGTGCATGTGGCTCGCGTTTAATTTGAGTAGCAAGTGCTTGCGCAATAATAAAGGCGCGCTCTTGCAAAATTGGACCAGCAAAGTTTTCAACCTTTTCAATCGACCAATCTGTTGTGCGAGAGATTGAGTCAATTGATTCACCGCTACGTAATCTTGCTTGCACCTCTTTGACGGTGGTGGTGATCTCTTCTTGGTATGGCGAGACCGCAGAGAGCCTTGGTTGATTTACCGTTGCGCGAAGTGAATCACTTATTCGTAAATTAAATGTATTGCCATCTTGGTCTACCAACTCAAGTTCAGTGCCATCGACGGAGCGACCGGTTAAGCGCAAGTCAGTTGAATCACTCATGAGAGTAGATTGCCATAAAGGATGGTGATTTTGGTTTAGCAGGTGGTGATTGGCGTGCTTAGATAACTCTGTGAGCCTAAATTTAAGGGATGAATTAGTAATCCTTGCCGAAGGTGTGGCCCGAAGCGCTGGTGCACTTTTAATGAAGCGCCCGGCAGCCTTTACCCTTACCGAAAAAAGTTCCGCAGTTGATTTTGCAACCCAAATGGATCAACAAGCCGAAAGCTTAATTGTTAATGCATTACTCACTGCCCGCCCAGATGATGGCATTGTTGCAGAGGAGGGCGCGGCTAAAAGTAGTAAATCTGGAATAACTTGGGTGATTGATCCAATTGATGGCACCGTAAATTATCTTTATGGCCTGCCTGGATGGAATGTTTCGATTGCAGCAAAGGATGAAAGCGGTGTGATCGCTGGCGTTGTTTTTGCTCCAACAATTGCAAGCCTTTGGCGAGCAACAAAAGGTGGCGGTGCTTTCCTTAATGATCAGATAATTAATTGCAATGATCCAATTAACTTAGATAAGGCATTACTTGCTACTGGCTTTTCCTATGATTTAGAGCTTCGCAAAGAACAAGGAAATCGAATTGAGAAGTTAATT
Organism: Candidatus Nanopelagicus sp.; assembly: GCA_044347205.1. Lineage (GTDB taxonomy): Bacteria > Actinomycetota > Actinomycetes > Nanopelagicales > Nanopelagicaceae > Nanopelagicus. The sequence goes on from JBIIXT010000006.1 coordinate 12,772, forward strand.
CCAACGATCAGAGATATTCGCCGAAATGGCGCAGCAGCTGTTGATATTTGTTATGTTGCAATGGGGGCAGTTGATGGATACTTTGAAAGCTCATTGAAGGAGTGGGATTTTGCTGCTGGTGGATTAATTGCAACAGAGGCTGGGGCGATCATCTCTGGGCGCACTGGTGGCGCACCTGATGGGGATATGGTGGTCTGCGCTGGGCCAGCATTACATGCCCAGTTATTGCGCCAATTCTGAGCCAAATTGATCTATTCACCCTCGCTGTGGCAAGATACGCATCTTCGTAAGCCAGACTCTATTTACTAGAAAAATAATGAGGAAATAAAATGAACGTGTTAGATGCTGTAGATGCCGCCTCACTTAGAACCGACATCCCATCTTTTCGTTCTGGCGATGAGTTAAAAGTTCACGTACGTGTTATTGAAGGAAGCAAATCTCGTATTCAGATTTTCCAAGGTGTGGTTATTCGCCGCCAAGGTGCTGGGGTTCGCGAAACATTCTCTATCCGTAAAATTTCATACGGTGTTGGCGTAGAACGTACCTTCCCAGTTCACACACCTGTAATTGAGCGAATTGAAATTGTTCGTCACGGTTCTGCTCGTCGCGCAAAGCTTTACTACCTACGTAACTTAACTGGTAAGGCAACCAAGATTAAAGAGCGTCGTGGCGCTGATGGTGAAATTATTGTTGAGCCAGCATATGTGCCACCAGTAAAGGCAGCTAAGGTTGAAGTTCCAGTTGTTGAAGAAGTTATTGAAGCGGTAGTAGAAGCACCGGTTGCAGAAGCTGTTGCAGAAGCAGTGATCGAAGCACCAGTTGCTGAAGCGCCAACTGAAGAAACTCCAAAAGCTTAAAGTTTTAACACTGTAATGACCAAGAAGGGCTCTCTCCTTCGCGAAATTCCAATCATCATTGGCTCTGCATTACTTGTTTCAATTATTGTTAAAACCTTTTTCCTTCACTTCTTCTTTATCCCATCTGGTTCGATGGAAAATACCTTGCAGATCGGTGATCGAATTGCAGTTAATAAATTCGGCGCTCTATTTTCTGAGATCAAGCGAGGTGAGGTCGTAGTTTTTGCTGATCCAGATAATTGGTTAGGCCAAGCTCCAGATGATCAGAGCAACGGCTTAATTGGGCAGGGCAAGAATTTACTGATCACACTAGGAGTAGTCCCAGATCCAGCAAAGCAATATCTAATTAAAAGAGTAATTGGAGTTGGCGGAGATACTGTGATCTGCTGTGATGACACCGGCAAATTACAAGTAAATGGTGAATCAATTGCTGAGCCATATGTTTATGCAAACGATAAGCCAAGTGAATCTAATTTTAATATCACCGTACCACAGGGTTACATCTGGGTAATGGGGGATCATCGCAGCGCTAGCGCTGACTCGAGATTTCATACCGATGATGTGAATAAAGGTATGGTGCCGCTAACTAAAGTTGTAGGCAGGGCAGCATTAATCGTTTGGCCACTTGGTAACTTAGATTTTCTGGAAAAGGCAAAGGATTTAGGAAAACTACCGGTTAAAAGCACTCCGTAATAAAAATGATTGAAAAACAATTACTCGATGCTGGAATTAAAAATATCGCCGGCGTTGATGAAGCAGGACGTGGTCCATGTGCTGGTCCATTAGTTATTGCAGCGGTAATTTTAAAGGATCCGCATTCAAGAGAGCTGCATGAGATTAGAGATTCTAAGGAGTTAACTCCGCAAAAACGCGAGGCCTTATTTGATGTTGTAATTGAGCAATCATTAGCTCACTCAATTATTGAGGTAAGTGTGGATGAGATCGACACACTAGGACTACACAAGTGCAATATCGAAGGAATGCGAAGAGCAGTTAATGCGTTGGCAGTTGATGCGCAATATGTATTAACTGATGGATATGCAATACCAGGATTACTAACACCAAATTTGGCGGTTTGGAAAGGTGATCAGGTAGCGATTTCTATTAGCGCAGCCTCAATTTTGGCTAAGGTTTATCGAGATCGCATCATGATTGAATTGGATAAAAAACACCCAGGCTACGGTTTAGCCGCTCACAAGGGATACATAACTAAATCCCATACCGATGCCATTAAAGAGCTGGGAGTGCTGGAGATTCATCGTAAATCTTTTTCAAATATTGCCGAGATTATTAACAGCCGCTCTTAATTCACACCCTTTAAAGCAGGCAAATAAATCACTTAACTATCTGGCTACCTTTGCTAAATGGTTAAAGAGTTAGAAGCGCGCTTAAAATTATTCGCAGCCCTGGCGCCGGGGGATCCGTTTTGGGCCCAAGAGATAGCAAGTGCAGGCGCTACGGATGTGTTTGAATCTATTTTGGCAGGTACTCGTTACTTGCGGCATCAGGATTTAGATTGGCTGCAAAATGAACTAGTAGCAATGGATTTACATTCCATCGAGGAAGATTTAGTAAAAGCTGGCTGTGAATTCATCACACCATGTGATTTAGATTGGCCAACATCATTAGGTGATCTGGCTGCGCCACCAATTGGACTTCTAATTAAAGGGGATCGAAAAGCTTTATCTAAACTAAAAGATTCGATCTCAATCGTTGGTACTCGCCAGCCCTCTCAGTATGGTGTTGAAGTAACTGAGCAAATCTCTGAAGGATTCATTGATTCTGGTTTTTGCATAGTAAGTGGTGGCGCCTATGGCATAGATACAACAGCTCACATCAGCGCAGTAAAAAGGGATGGAATTACTATTTCAATCTTGGCTGGTGGATTTGATCACCTCTATCCACGTGAGAATACAAAGCTGTTTGAAGAGATATCCGAGCGCGGCCTGCTAATTAGTGAGGTAATGCCAAACATAAAATCAAAACCATATCGTTTCCTAGTTCGCAATCGATTAATTGCAGCAATATCAAGAGCAACAATTGTGGTGGAGGCAGCATACGTAAGTGGTTCAATTAGAACTGCGCGGGATGCGGCTGAGATATTTAGGCCGGTATTTGCTATCCCAGGTCCAATTACTTCACCACTGAGTAATGGTTGTCATCGATTGATCGTGGAGCGGGTAGCTGAGATTGCAACAAGTGTTGATGAGATTATAGAGATGGTTTCGCCACTGCATTTAAGGTGAGAGAATTAGGCAATGAGTAATTTTAGAGCAGGCTTTGTCGCCATTGTTGGGCGACCAAATGTTGGAAAATCAACACTTGTAAACGCTCTAGTAGGAAGCAAAATTGTAATTACCTCCCATCATCCAAACACCACACGTAATCCAATTCGTGGCATTATCACAAGAGATGATTTTCAAATGATCGTGGTCGATACCCCAGGTATGCACAAGCCAAAAACTGCACTTGGCACACGATTAAATCAAATGGTTAATGAGAATATTAATTCAACAGATGCTGCAATTTTGTGCCTGCCAGCGGATGAAACTATTGGCGCCGGCGATGAATATATTGCTGCTCAGTTAAATGATCGGACTCCAACATTTATTGCTGTGACTAAGGTAGATAAAATCAATAAATCAGATTTAGCTGCCAAGTTAATGGCGGTTGGTGAGTTCATAAAGAAGGTTGGATTACAAAAAGCCGAGATAATTCCAATCTCAGCTAAAAACCTTGATCAAACAGATTTGATTTTAGAGTTAGTTGCAAAGGAGCTGCCACTCTCACCACAACTGTATCCGGATGAGATAACAACGGATCAGGCTGAGGAATTAATGTTTGCAGATCTAATTCGCGAAGCAGCAATTGAAGAGCTTTATGAGGAGCTGCCGCACTCAGTAATGGTTACCATCGAAGAGATGGGTGAGCGAGCTGGTGGAAGTATTTATGATGTTAGTGCGACGTTGCATGTTGAGCGAGATAGCCAAAAGGGAATCATTATTGGACCACAAGGTTCTAGATTAAAAGCGATCGGAACACTTGCTAGAAAATCTATTGAGAATTTAGTTGGCATGCAGGTATTTCTACAAATTCATGTGAAGGTTTCAAAGGAGTGGCAGAAGGATCCAAAGATGCTGGCTAGATTGGGATTTACCGATTCGATTTCCGACTAGCAAAGTAGGAGCCAACTAGTACTAACGGCAGACCAACTGCAATACCTAATGTGAATGGTTCATTAAGAATTAAGACTCCAAGTAAAACCGCAACAGCAGTATTTAAATAGGTTACAAGTGAAGCGCGAGGTGGGCCAACCTCTGCGATTAATCTAAAGAATAAAATAAAGGCAACTGCTGTGCAGAGCACACCGAGTACGACAACTGATCCAATTGCTTCCGCCGATGGGGTTTGCGTCGGCCAATTGTTCATAGCAAAAGGTAGGAAAACTATTGAGGTAATGATCATCGCCCAAGTATTTAAACCAAGTCCAGGCACTTGCGGAATTCTTCGAGTAATCATATTAATTGCGTAGGCATAACCCATAGCAGCCAGAATCACCATGCCAATTGCAACAATATCTTGGCGACCGCTTAAGGATTCAATTCCAACAACTGCAATCACACCAATAAATCCAATAATTAACCCAAAGAGGCGACCGGCATGCCAAACAGTTTTATCACCAAATATTGAGGCAAGAATTGCTGCCCAAATTGGAACAGTTGCAACCAATAAGCCAGCTAAGCCAGATGTAATTTTTTGCTCAGCAGCGGTAATAAAGTACCAAGGTCCAATTAACTCAGTGACTGTATACAACAATACAAATGGCCAATACTTACGTGGAATGAAAAGTACCTTACGTTTAATCGCAATTGGCAACAAAATCGCAGCGCCTATGGCAACTCGACCAAGGACAACTACTGAAGGAGAGATCTCTTCAACTGCAATTTTCAAAAATAGGTAAGGAATGCCCCAAATGAAACCAATAATGGCAAATTGTGACCAACCGCGTTTACTCAATTAATTGACCGGCCAAGTAGGGCGTTAATCTCGGTAGCAATATCTTTATACATCAAATCTGCATCAGCACTTACCCCGCCAAGGTTTAGCAGTCCATGAATCTGACCGGCATACTCTTTATAAATTGCCATAACCCCATCACTTAATAATTTTTGATAGTAATTTTTCGCATCATCCGTTAGTGGATCGTACTGCGCTGCCAGAACAATACTTGGTGGCAGCTTTGAAAGTGTGGAGGCCAGCGCCGGAACAGCGTAGGCATTTGTGTGATCTGCCTTATTTGGTAGATATTGCTCCCAAAACCATTTCATCGATGAAGTTGTTAATCCAAAACCATCGGCATTGTCTAGAGCACTTTGGTAATTCATGCTGATGTCATTGCATGGATAAATTAATAATTGAAAAGCTAAATTAATTAATTGGGAATCTCGATTCTTTAAAGCCACCGCCGATGCCAAATTACCACCTGCGCTATCACCGCCGACACCAATAGCGGTTTTATCAATTCCTAAGAAATGTGCATTTTCTGCAACCCACTCAAGGGTGGCATAACAATCATTAAAGGGAGTGGGGAATGGGTGTTCTGGTGCTTTTTGATATTGCACTGCGATAACTATGATCTCAGCTAAGTTAGTTATTTTACGAAGTGCTGGTTCATACATATCTAAAAAGTTTAAAACCCAGCCACCGCCATGATAGAAAACAAGTGCTGGTAAATCCTTTTTTTGATTTGGCCGGTAGATTCGAATTGGCAAATCACTAGTTGGACCAGAAATGGTTTTATGTTCAACACTTGCAACATCAGTTAATGGTTGCTTTAGTGCGATACTAAACCTTGAGTTAGCTCTATGAGTAGCAACTGGTGCCTCCCAAAGTGCCGGCAATTTAAGAGCAGCGCGTTGGGCTAAATACTCAACAATTTCAGGTTTTAGCGTCACAGAGCACAGGTTATCTTAAATCTCACCAGCACTTAATTGGATTAAGAACTTTTTAGCCTGAACTCTCACCTCATCTAAATCTTTCAAACGTTTTAAGCCATTTAATTGCTGAAACATCCGGTGATTTTTTTTAAACTTATCCTGGTGTTCATCAAGGTAGCTCCAATACAAAGTTGTAAATGGACAGGCATTTTCACCAACTCGTACCTTTGGATCATAAGCACACCCTTTGCAGTATTGACCCATCTTTGAAATATATGAGCCACCAGAGATGTATGGCTTAGTCATCATGATGCCACCATCTGCATGCAGACCCATACCAATAACATTTGGCACCATTACCCAATCAGTTGCATCAATAAATACTCGGCGCATCCAATCTAAAAATTGCGATGGTGTTACACCAGTTAGGTTTGCTAAATTAGATAAAACCATCAAGCGGGGGATGTGATGAGTCCATGCATTCTGGCTTATCTCACCAACAATTGTGGACAGACAGTTCATCTTTGTTTTACTTGGATCATCAAATAACGGAAGAAGTTTTCGGTTAGCTGCTAACTCATTCTCGTTTCGATAATCATCACCTAAGAACCAATACATACCATTTACATACTCACGCCAGCCAATAATCTGGCGGATAAATCCTTCGCAGGAGGCAAGTGGTATCTCACCCTCCTCAAACTTTTTAAGCGCTGCATCAACAACTTCAGTTGGATGAAGTAGGCCATTATTTAGATATGGCGAAATTGCAGAGTGATTTACTGACCAATTATTAATCGGCATTGCATCCTCGTATGCACCAAATTCTTTAAAGTTGTACTTAAGGAATTCTGCTAATCGCTTTAAAGCTTGCTTACGGGTAGTTGCCCAGTATTTATTTCCGGCATCACCCCAAGTTTCTAACTCTTTAACTTCACCGGCTACTAACGCATCTATTTCATCAAATTTAAACTCACTAAGTTCGTGGGATTTATATCCCTTTGGTACTGGATTGCGATTTTCATGGTCCAAGTTCCACTCACCACCCAGTGGGGCTTTGCCATCCATTAATACATTTAGTTTTACTCTTTGCTGGCGATAGAAGCTCTCCATCTTAAAACTCTTTTGAGCCTTAGCCCAGTCAGTAAATTCAGTGGTCGGGGTTAAAAAGAAATCATTATCGACAAAGGTAATCGGAAAATTCTTAAAGCTTTCTAATCTGCGAAAGCTGGTGGGGTAGGTGGTTAAGAATTTATCAATTTTATGATCTTTGCCAAGCTTTGTTAATCCCTCGATGGTTGTTGCACTTTTTTGGTAGACAACTTGATAGCCAGATTCACTTAACTCTTGTGCAAAATGCCTTGCACTAGAGATAATAAATTGCAGGCGCTGGCTGTGCCATTTTTTGCCATTAATTGTTTGGGCGCTTTCAATTAAAACAATTAAATCATTTTTCTTATCCGCTAATTTTAGTGCGCCATAATCCTTGTTTAATAGATCATGCGGTACGTAAATAATCCGGTTCATGATCTGCGACATTTCTCAGAGCAGTACTTAACCTGCTCCCAATCTTTGCGCCATTTTTTACGCCATTCGAAATCGAGGCCGCAGGTAAGACATTTTTTTGGGGGTACACCGTTTTTAACTTTAGCCACCCTAGGGTTTTTCATTAAAAACCCCGCCAGCGCTACTGTGCATTTTCTGATCTAGAAGCAGAGTAGACTTGGTTCTCATAGTTGACCAACCTTAAATGATGGCCTCCGCTTTAGGTGCGATGGAAATGATTAGGAGCAGTAAATGCGTTTTGGTGTATTAACTGGTGGTGGAGATTGCCCAGGATTAAATGCAGTTATTCGCGCTGTTGTGCGCAAGGGTGTTAAAGAGTATGGCTATGAATTTATTGGCTTCCGTGATGGTTGGCGAGGACCACTAGAGGGTTTAACAATGCCACTTGATATTAAGGCTACTCGTGGAATTCTGCCAAAGGGTGGAACCATTCTTGGCTCATCTCGCACCAATCCATTTAAAATCGATGGTGGCGTCGAGAAGATTAAAGCTAACCTAGAGAAGATGGGCGTTGACGCCTTAATTGCAATCGGCGGTGAGGACACATTAGGTGTTGCAACAAAATTAGATTCACTCGGCGTAAAAGTTATCGGAGTTCCAAAAACTATTGATAATGATTTAAATAATACTGATTACACATTCGGCTTTGATACAGCGGTTAATATTGCGGTAGAGGCGATTGATCGCCTGCACACAACAGCTGAGTCACATCATCGAGCATTAATTGTTGAAGTAATGGGTCGCCATGCTGGTTGGATCGCACTCCACTCAGGCTTAGCTGGCGGTGCATCTTGTATTTTAATTCCAGAGGTTAAATTCTCAGTTGAACAAGTTTGTAAATGGGTTGAATCAAGATTTGAACAAAGTTATGCCCCAATTATTGTCATTGCAGAGGGTGCAATTCCGCAAGAAGGAGATATGGTCACAAAGGATCAAACACTTGATGCATTTGGCCATGTTAAGTTATCTGGAATTGGTGAATGGCTAGCGCAACAAATTGAAAGTAAAACTGGCAAAGAGGCACGCACCTCTGTGCTTGGACATATTCAGCGTGGTGGCAGCCCAACTGCATTTGATCGAGTACTTGCAACAAGATTTGGATTACATGCCATAACTGCAGCCCATGAAGGTGACTGGGGCAAGATGGTGGCACTGCACGGAACTAAAATTGAGCGAGTACCACTTGCTTCAGCAACAGAGAAGCTTAAAACTGTTGATTTAGCCTTATACAAAGAGGCGGAGATCTTCTTCGGTTGATAATTAATGGCCAACGGCTATTAATCAAAATATCCTAGAATTAATTTATGAAAAGCGATTCGATATTTACACCTGGCCTAGTTGCCGCGCAACAGCCAACCTGGCCAGATGCAGCTGCGGTTAAAGAGGCGATCGCTGAACTTGAATCCTTTCCACCTTTAGTTTTTGCTGGTGAGTGTGACAATCTCAAGGTCAAGATTGCGCAAGCGGCCAGAGGCGATGCTTTTTGGTTGCAAGGTGGTGATTGTGCTGAAACTTTTGTTGGCGCGACCGCTGATTCAATTAGAAATCGAATTAAAACAATCTTACAAATGGCTGCAGTACTTCAATACTTTTCATCGCTGCCAGTAATTAAAGTGGGCCGAATGGCAGGCCAATTTGCTAAGCCGCGCAGTAATGACAATGAAACTCGCGATGGCGTTACCTTGCCGGCATACCGGGGAGATGCAGTAAATGATTTAGAGTTCACAGAAAAATCTAGAACTCCAAATCCACAACGCTTGGTAAAGGTATATAACACCTCATCTGCAACCTTAAATTTAGTAAGAGCATTTACCCAAGGTGGCTTTGCCGACCTTCGTCAGGTTCATACGTGGAACCGCGGATTTGCAGCCGATGCCAGATTTAGCGCCCGCTATGAAGAGATGGCTAATGAGATTGGCCGCGCAATTAAATTTATGGAGTCAGCTGGTGTTGATCCTGAATCATTTAAGTCGGTAGATTTTTATTCAAGCCATGAAGCATTAATTCTGGAGTATGAAAAAGCTTTAACTAGAATCGATTCTCGTACTGAAAATCCTTATGATGTTTCAGCACACTTCCTTTGGATTGGTGAGCGAACCCGCCAACTAGATGGTGCACATATGGATTTCGCGCAAAAGATTCATAATCCAATTGGTGTAAAGCTTGGACCAAAATCTACGCCCGAAGATGTACTTGCCATTATTGCTAAGTTAAATCCAGATAATGAGCCAGGTCGATTAACCTTTATTACACGAATGGGCGCTGGATTAATTCGCGAAAAACTACCGGAGTTAATTAAAACGGTAGAAAAATCTGGGGCGGTAGTTCTTTGGGTTTGTGATCCGATGCATGGCAATACTTACGAAGCACCGAGTGGTTATAAGACACGTAAATTCGATGATGTTCTAGATGAGGTAAGAGGCTTCTTTGAGGTTCATAAGAAATTGGGCACCCATCCAGGAGGCATTCACATCGAGCTAACTGGCGATGATGTCACTGAGTGCGTAGGTGGCGGGGAGCAGATATCGCATGAGGATTTGGCTTCAAAATATGAAAGCGCTTGTGATCCTCGGTTAAATCACACTCAATCACTTGAACTTGCCTTCCTAGTTGCGGAAATGCTTCGAGATCATAAAAAGTAAGTATTCCAAATAGTTTAATTCAGGTTTAGAGTTACCAGCATGTTGCAGGCCACCACCCAAAAAACCCCAGTCGGCAACCTTTATCTAATAGCAGATGAGCAAGTACTGCTCGCAGCTGGTTTCAACAGCTTTAATTACTTGATTGATCGCCTGGATGAGATTGATCAAATGAAGCAGATTAAGCAAATCAAATCAATCCCAATTATCTCTGATTTAATTGATGATTACTTTAATGGAGATTTAAAAGCATTAAATGGAGTAACGGTTCGACAGCCAGGTGCAAAATTTTCACAAAATGCCTGGAAAGCAATGCGAAAAATCGCAGCCGGTAAAACTTTGAGTTATGCAGAGTTAGCAAAACATGCTGGTTCACCAGATGCGGTTAGAGCAGCTGGCACAGCATGTGGCAATAATTTAATCGCACCAATTGTGCCGTGCCATCGAATTGTAAAAAGTGGCGGCGCCTTAGGTAATTATGGTTATGGTGTAAAGATTAAGGAGTGGCTACTAAGCCACGAGGGCGCGCTGTAACAACTGCGGCAAAATATCATTTACCTTTGAAATATCAGATTCAGTAACATCCATGTGGGTAACAAGGCGCAGATAAGTTGGGCCAAGAGCTGATGCCAGCACGCCGGCCTCTTTCAACTGCCCAGCTAATTGGGGTGCTGAGATCTTTAATCCGGTTAAATCTAAACCAACAATATTTGTATCTACAGTACTTGGATCAATCACGCTAGGTGCAACAGCTGCAACTGCAGTCGCAATAGATTTAGCCATTTTATGATCTTGAGATAGTCGCTCAAGATTATTATCTAATGCATAGTGTCCGGCGGCAGCTAAGATTCCGGCTTGTCGCATGCCAGCACCATAACGTTTGCGCCACGGGCGAGCTTTGGCAATTAACTCTTTTGAAGATAGAAGAAGTGAACCAACCGGGGCACCTAATCCTTTAGAGAGGCAAACGCTGATAGTTTCAAAGTACTTTCCATATTCAACTAATGCAACACCGGATGCAATATGTGCATTCCAAATCCGAGCACCATCTAAATGCAAAGCGATCCCCATTTTGCTAGCACCTTCATGGAGAGCTTTAATCTCACTAATTGGTTGAACTGTGCCGCCCCCAAAATTATGAGTATTTTCAACAGCGATTGCAACCGTTGATACTAAGTAGGGACCAGAGTCTGGTTTTGCAATCTCAAGTGGTTGAGATGCTTTAAGTAAGCCAAGAGGTGCAAGCCAAGTGCGAGTTGTAATTCCACTAAAGGTAGCGCCAGCTCCTAACTCAGCTCGAACAATATGGGAGTTAGTTTCAGTTAAAAGTTCTTCACCAGGGTTTACTAACATTCGAATTCCTAATTGATTAGCCAGGGAGCCACTGGGTGAAAATAATCCTGCTTGCTTACCAAAGAGTGCACTTACTCGTTCTTCAAGTGAGTTAATTGTTGGATCTTCTCCGTAAACATCATCACCAACTGGCGCCGCAGCCATAACAGCACGCATTGCTTCACTTGGCTTAGTTACGGTATCGCTCCGAAGATCAATCATTACGC
>JBIIXT010000007.1:0-23880 GCA_044347205.1 Candidatus Nanopelagicus sp.
CGAGGTTTCAGGCCTTACGCACCAGATCATCTGCCGGTAATTGGTGAGGATGCAAATGTAAAAGGGTTATGGCATGCCGCAGGACATGAAGGTGCTGGCATTGGTTTAGCACCTGCTACTGGTGAATTAATAACGGCGCAGATTGTTGGAAGAAAAACATTTATGGATCCAACACCATTCTCACCGGCAAGATTTCAAGGAGTTAATTATGTCGCCAGCTGAGATTAAATTCTTCTTTGATGATCAAGAGGTAACTGGCTTAACTGGTCAATCAGTTGGCGCAGCACTGCTTGCAAATAACGAGCGCATCCTGCGTAAAACTAGGTTTAATGAAAAAGGTCGTGGCCTTTTTTGCGGCATTGGTGTTTGTTTTGATTGTTTAGTTGTAATCGATGGCCTAGCCAATCAACGATCTTGCCTAACTGAAATAAAAGCTGGCATGAAAGTACAAACCCAAGTGGGCGCAAATGCATAATGTTGTAGTAGTTGGCGGCGGTCCTGCTGGCTTAAGCGCTGCCTTAGCTGCTGCCGCTGCTGGTGCACCTGTTCTTCTGATAGATAGCAACACCAGATTAGGCGGTCAGTATTGGCGATTGCCTGATGAATCATTTGGTGATCAAAGCGCGCAACACTTTGATTTAACCACTGGCATGTTGTTAATTAATGCAGTCATTGCCCGCAAAGAGATTGAAGTTTGGTCTGGTGCTCAAATTTGGAGTGCTACCCACAAAGATGGTGTTAACACACTGCGGGTATTAATAGATGGTAAAGAGAAGATAGTAAATACTGGCAATTTAATCTTATGCACTGGTGCATACGATCGCACTCTCCCATTTCCAGGTTGGGATATTCCCGGTGTAATGACACCAGGTGGTGTGCAATCTTTATTAAAGGGACATGGAGTTCTAGCGGGCAAGCGAGTTGTAGTTGCTGGCAGTGGACCGTTTTTATTGCCAGTTGCAGCCGGTGTGGTTAAGGCAGGTGGGCAAGTTCTTGAATTACTTGAAGCCAATAAGTCACGCAGATGGTTTACCTCATTTTTTGTAATTCTTGAAAACCTAAGCAAAATCAAAGAGGGTTTTTATTACATTAAAACAATTAGTGAAGCAAAGGTTCGAGCCCGCTTTTCTTATGCAGTAGTTGCCGCCCATGCCGGTGCTAATGGTGAGCTAGCCTCCGTTGATATTGCCAAAATTAATCACAACTTCAAGATTAAAAAGATGCGCAATGTTAAGTGTGATGTAGCCGCGATTGGTTGGGGCTTCACCCCCGATACAACCCTTGCTGGTGTTTTAGGTTGTCGCCAGGTTGTTGCAAAAGATGGCGCAGTAGTAGTCACATGTGATCACAATCAAGAAAGCTCAGTTGCTGGCATCTTTGTTGCTGGTGAAATTACTGGAATTGGTGGCAGTGAACTCTCCATGGCTGAGGGTGTAATTGCTGGAATTAGCGCCGCTAAGTTTGTGGGTTGCAAAGTTGAAGTATTAAAGGTGCACTACAAACGCCGTGCTAAGAAACAAAGGTTTGCTAATGCCTTAATTAAGGCGTATCCAATTAAAAGTGGTTGGAAAAGCTGGGTACATACCGATACCGTAATTTGTAGATGTGAAGAGATTAAATTAAAAGAGCTGCACTATGCAATTGATGAATTAGGTGCAACAGATTCACGTACTGCCAAGTTACTAACCCGATGCGGGATGGGTATGTGCCAGGGTCGTATTTGTGGCAGATCTGTCGTTGATCTAGTTGCCGATCATTTAGATATCTCACCAACTGATACTGATCGCATCTCTGCGGTAAATAGGCCAATCATCACACCCATCTCACTTGGTCAATTAGCATCTGGCGAGTAAGTTTTTCCCATGAGCTCACCTAAATCAAAACCATGGCATGGCGTCCTAACCGCCACTGCGCTTCCATTTAATTCAGACCTTTCTGTTAATTACGATAAATACGCCGAACACATTAAGTGGCAGGCTGAAAATGGCGTGCACGGTGCGATTCCAAATGGTTCACTCGGTGAGTACCAAGTATTAACTCCCGAAGAGCGCACTCAAGTTTTAAAGACCGCACTTGCTGCAGCCCCTGCTGGTTTTAATATCGTGCCTGGTGTTGCTGCATACGGCGCCGCCGAATCTCGCCGATGGACTGAGCAAGCTGCTGAGCTTGGCGCAAAGTGCGTAATGCTTTTGCCACCAACTGCATACCGCGCGAATGAGGATGAAATTGTTGCTCACTACAAAGAGGTCAGCAAGGTTGGTATACCAATCATCGCTTACAACAACCCATTTGATACCAAGGTTGATTTAACTCCCCAATTAGTAGGCCGAATCGCTAATGAAGCTGAAAATGTGGTTGCAATTAAAGAGTTCTCAGGTGATGTGCGCAGAGTTTGGCAAATTCATCACCACGCACCACGAATTGAAGTATTAGTTGGCGCAGATGATGTTCTGCTTGAGCTAACTACTGGTGGCGTTGTTGGTTGGATCGCAGGATTTCCAAACGCCCTGCCCCGCGAATCAGTTGATCTTTATGAGATGTGTGTGGCTGGTAATTACAAAGAGGCTGCGCCAATTTATGCAGCCGTTCATAATCTATTTAGCTGGGACTCCCGCAAGGAGTTTATTGTTGCGATTAAGGTAGCGATGGAAGCTGTTGGTCGCTACGGCGGTCCTACTCGCCTACCTCGTTTGCCACTTCCTGCAAATGATCTTGCTCAACTTAAGAAGGATATTGAGCAAGCGGTTAATTTCTACAAAAACCGCAAGTAGGCGATTATGAAAAACAGTTTGCGCACTGTTACTACAGTTGAATCGCACACTGAAGGTATGCCAACTCGCGTAGTTACCTCTGGCATTGATGAAATTCCTGGCGTGACTATGTTTGATAAGCGCCGTTACTTCATGGAGAATTTAGATTATCTGCGCCATTGGTTGATGTATGAACCACGTGGGCACTCAGCAATGAGCGGTGCTATTTTGCAAAAACCAACCCGTCCTGATGCTGATTGGGGTGTTATCTATATTGAAGTCTCTGGCTGCCTACCTATGTGTGGTCACGGAACAATTGGTGTTGCCACCGTCTTAGTTGAGAAGAATCTAGTCAAAGTCGTTGAACCAATCACCACTGTTCGCCTTGATACACCGGCGGGCCTAGTAACTGTTGATGTTCAAGTTAAAAATGGCAAAGCCGAGAAGGTGACTTTGATTAACGTACCTTCTTTTTCTTATCAATTAGATCAAATTGTTGATGTTCCTGGATACGGAAAAATTAAGTATGACATGGCATTTGGTGGCAACTTCTACGCCATAATCCCCGTTGATCGAGTTGGCATTGAGTTTAAACATGAGAATGGCCAAAAGTTTTTAACTGCCGGCCTGGCAATAAGTGATGCGATTAATGAGCAAAATCGCCCAGTGCATCCAGAAAATCCTGAGATTGCAGTTTGTCACCATATAGATTTCATCGCACCAGGTTCTAATGCAATGCATTGGAAAAATGCAATGGCAATTCATCCTGGCTGGTTTGATCGCTCCCCATGTGGCACTGGAACAAGTGCACGTCTTGCACAAATGGTTGCCCGTGGTCAGTTTTCAGATTCAGATGTCTTAATTAATGAATCTTGGATCGGCTCTCAATTTGAAGGACGTGTTAAGGAACATACGGCTGTTGCAGGATTGCCAGCAATTATTCCAAGCGTTACTGGACGTGCCTGGATTATGGGAGAAGCAACTTGGTTATTAGATCCAACTGATCCATTTCCAAATGGCTTCTTGGTTTAATTAACCTAAATATTTAACTTTATTGTATTTGCTTAGCAATTTTTGATCACATGTCCATAGTTGGGCGTCTAATTGCTCAGCCGTCGCAACAATCATTGCATCAGCGAAACCGATTTGTGATGAACTGCGAATCCTTGCGGTGAGCCACGCTGATTCAATATTGAAGCTAACCAGAGTGCCAATATCTTCTGAAATTCTAGAGAAAACTTCTAAAGCATATTCATATGACTTTTTGAAGGCTCCTACCAAGGACTCTGCAATAGTAATTGATGAAAGAAAGAAATTAGATTTACCTAAACTTTTGAAATAATCAAACTCTCTCATGCATCTTTTATGATGAGAGTCCTGCGGGTCAAGTAAGGCAATAACAACTGAAGAGTCAAGAACTATTGATCCCAAGTTCTTCGCAATCCCTCTAGATCGGTTAATTTAGATAGACCAGGTGCGATACCAGCAAGCTTTGTAGGATCCGGATGTTTAAAGATTCTGATAATTTTTACTCTTAGTAAAAACAACTTCTTTCTATATGGTTTAAATATGAAAAATAATCTAATTTTTTGTTTCATAGTTAGCGAAGATAGCAAATAATGTTGATTACGCGCAGTAGTTTTCACAGAAGAAAGGTCAGCCCGATCATAATCACCGATGTAATTGGCAAGGCTTGAATTAACGCATGTAATGTTGCAATCAAATGTTTTGGTCCATTGCGCCGATGTGAAAAGGCACCAAGGACAGTAATAATTGTTGGATAGGTTGATAGTGCCCCAGACACACGTGAGCCCAAAATATTGGCAGCTCCAGTTAAGGCCAAAATCAAAAGGACGGCAGTAATTAAGCGAACTGGCAACTCCCATTTTGGAGCGGTGACCTTATCGGTTGGTTTCTCATAATTTGGAAATAGTCCAAGTGCAATCGCCCAAACAAAAAATAAGGTAAGGATTATGCCAAGATCTGAGAAGTTGATTAAGTTAAAGGCATAACCACTTAGCCAGACTGCAATAGTGGCAAGTGCGATTGATTTTCCCCACTTAAACTTTCCAGCAGCTAAGGCGTAAGAGAAGCAAAAAACAATTAGTGAAAGTTGGCCAACTAATACCCCGTGGGCGGCAGTCTTTGCAAATGATCTACCTTCTTGAATGCCGATGATAAGTAAAAATGGCCCTGTTGTTAATGGAAGTCCAAGGAATAGGCCACCCATCCGAGCGCTATATCTTCCTTGCAGGAGTGAGATGATCCAAACAAATAATGGTGCTAAAAATAACTTAAGGGCAAGCAGTAATGTCATAACAACTCTATTTTACGGGCAAGTGCGCCATCTACCATTGCGTGCAGCTTAGTTCCCTCTGGCAAATACTCTTCTGAGATAATTTCACCTCGCTCATGAACGGCGCTTACTAAATCACCTCGATTAAATGGAATTACTACATTAATTTCAACCTTTGGCTTTGGCAGAGCTGCTTCAATTGCTTTAATTAAATTATCTACGCCATAACCAGTTCGCGCTGAGATGGCGTATGCATTTGATTCTCGGCGAAGTAGCTCCATGACCACCTCTGGCTTTGCAACATCGGCTTTATTAATTGCGATGATCTCCATGATCTCACCGCCACCAATATCATCAATTACTTCACGAACTGCACGGATCTGCTCCATCGGATCTGGGTGGGCGCCATCGACTAAGTGCACAATTAAATCCGCCTCTGATACCTCTTCCAAGGTTGATTTAAAGGCTTCAATTAATTGATGTGGCAGATGCCGCACGAAGCCAACAGTGTCTACCAGTGTGTAAACCCGACCATCATGAGTTTGAGTTTTACGAACTGTTGGATCCAAAGTAGCAAATAATGCGTTCTCAACTAAAACACCGGCGCCAGTTAGATGATTAAGTAGTGATGATTTACCAGCGTTTGTGTAACCAGCGATAGCAACGGAAGGAATGTTATTTCGCCGGCGCTCATTTCGTTTGGTATCGCGAGATACCTTCATCTCTTTAATCTCTCGGCGCAGCTTCGCCATCTTGTCATTAATTCGGCGGCGATCAGTTTCAATCTTTGTCTCACCTGGACCGCGGCCACCAATTCCACCAGCCTGGCGAGATAGAGAATCACCCCATCCACGAAGCCTTGGCAACATATAAGACATCTGCGCTAATTCAACCTGAGCTTTACCTTCTCGGCTTTTTGCGTGCTGAGCGAAAATATCTAAAATCAGAGCAGTTCGATCAATTACTTTTACCTTAACTTTTTGTTCAAGGGTTCGAAGCTGCGCCGGAGATAACTCGCCATCACAAACAACTGTGTCAGCACCTGTTGCAACAACTGCCTCGCGCACCTCAATTACTTTTCCAGAGCCAATAAATGTTGCCGAATCTGCCTTATCTCGGCGCTGAATTAAACCTTCCATAACTTGTGAGCCAGCAGTTTCAGCAAGTGCTGCTAACTCCTTTAATGAGTTTTCTGCGTCCAATGCTGTGCCCTGCGTCCAAACACCAACTAAAACAACTTTTTCTAATCGTAATTGCCGGTACTCAGCATCGGTAACATCTTGTAATTCAGTAGAGAGTCCTGCAACGCGGCGAAGTGCTTGGCGATCTTGTAGATCTTGTTGTTTGCTTTCAACATTTTCTGAGGATTCATAATCAGCAACTGCTTGAGCGTTCTCACGAATTAGGGTGTCAATATCTAATTCCAAGCCATCATGCTCATTTTTATCTGTCACAAATACTTATCCAATTCCACATCTTTGACCAAAATAGCTGGGCCAATCAAAGTAGCGTTGCTATGGCCATCAATTTCCACAATCAACTGCCCACCTGGTGGATTAATAATCCATTTAATAGGTAGTGATTTTTTACTCTCAATTGTGGCAGCAAGTGCAACAGCGCAGGTACCAGTGCCACAAGATTGTGTCTCACCAACACCGCGTTCAAAGACTCGCATCTTTAATTGGTTATCTCCTGTGAACTGCGCAAATTCAACATTTACACCATCAGGGTATGCATCCGCCGGCGTCACAACTGGTGCAGTTTTTAAATCGCCAACTAAGGCTAGATCATCTGTAAATACGACTGCGTGTGGATTTCCGATTTCAATGTTTAAGCCCTGGTAGGTATTTGCATTCTCGACTACATCAATCTGACCTGGCACCTGAGACACCTGACCCATATTTACTGAGATATCTCCAGTATCTGGAACAGCTAAAAACTTTCGGCCAGCTCGTGTATCTATTGAGTAAATCCCACTTGGTTGGTGTCCGCGCTCTTGTAAGTAACGGGCCATCACGCGAATGCCATTGCCACACATCTCAGCAATTGAGCCATCAGCATTTCGATAATCCATAAACCATTGATTATTCTCTTTGGTGATTCTGATAAATCCATCGGCGCCAACGCCACTACTTCGATCACAAATGCGCTTAACCTGATCGGCTGAAAAAGTTAATTTATTTTCACCATCAAATACCAACACAAAATCATTATGGGTGCCGTGACCGTATGTGCCTAAAACCATTAATTAATACTAACCAAAAGCTTTTCCAGTCGTGCTGCCAAAGTGTCAGGTGCCAGCCAGTTAATTCGATCATCTCGAGAGAACCAGGTCTCCTGCCTTCTAGCGTAAGCACGAGAGACCCGCTTTGTCTCCTCTTTAGCAAACTCCTCAGTGCTCTCACCATTTAAGTAATCCATAATTTGTTTATAACCAAGTGCCATTTTGGCAGTTGTTGCCTCTTCTAATCCCTTTGTCATAAGTAGTGAAACTTCTCGGGCAAATCCTTTTTCCCACATATTCTCAACTCGCTGATCAATCTTGGCATCTAAGTTTTCACGGTCCAGCACTAAGCCAAATTGTTTAGCTTTTGGATATCTGCTGCTCTCCTGCCTTGGCAGGTTTGCTGTAAATGGTTTGCCAGTAATTTCAATAACCTCTAGCGCCCGAATAACCCGGCGAATATTCTCCTTAGGGATTGCAACGGCTGCTGCTGGATCTAACTTTGCTAGGCGCTGGTGCATCACATCATTGCCAAGTTTTTCTGCCTCATCAGTGATCTGCTGGCGCACCTTTGGATCTGTATCAGGAAAATTTAGCTCATCCAATATCGCCTTTATATATAGGCCAGTGCCACCAACTACAACAACTGATTTACCTGCTGCAATTAACTCATCAATTTTCGCCCTTGCTAAATTTTGATACCAGGAAACATTTGCTTCCTCTTTAATCTCAAGTAAATCAATTAAATGATGTGGCACACCGTCACGCTCTGCCATTGTTAATTTAGCGGTACCAATATTCATTCCTTTATATACCTGCATTGAATCGGCATTAATGATTTCTGCCTTTATCTCTTTAGCGAGTGCAACAGCTAAATCACTTTTACCAGTTGCGGTGGCGCCACAAATTATTGTTAAACTCATAGAGATTTAAGTGAGGCAAGTGTTGGTATGCCTAGCAAAATCTTCTTATCTCCTTGCTCATTGACCCAATTAGCGTGGGCATCCCCGCCTCTTGTTTTAATTACTGAAATAGGCGCACCGGCAACGATGTGATTGGCAAAGGCCTCAGTAACTTGCACCGTCACTAAATCACCAGGACGGGCGGTGTTTGCTGAGTTATCAAAGTGGGTCAGCCTAAAGTCCGCAGCGCGCCCAGTAACTCGCTTTAAATCAAGATCATGGCGGCCTTCATGGGCGCTAACTAATAACTGAATCTGTTTACCAATTAACTTTGTATTCTCACTCTTTGAAATATCCTGTTGCACCTGATGCAATTGGTTATAGCGCTCTGCCATTACTTCATCATTTACTTGATCTGGCATTGTGGCAGCTGGTGTGCCGGGACGTTTTGAGTATTGGAAGGTGTAGGCAGCGCTAAATTTTGCCTCTTTTACAAGATCAATTGTTTGCGCAAAATCTTCATCACTCTCACCTGGAAAACCAACGATGATGTCAGTTGTAATTGCCGCATCAGGAATAGCACTGCGAACCTTTTCAATGATTCCCAAGTAGCGATCGCTGCGATATGAACGGCGCATAGCTTGCAGGACCTTGTTGCTGCCTGATTGCAGTGGCATATGTAGATGTGGCATCACATTCGGTGTTTGCGCCATTGCCTCAATTACATCATCGGTGAAATCACGTGGATGTGGTGACATAAAGCGAATTCGCTCTAAGCCATCTATTTCACCACACTGGCGAAGTAATTTAGAGAATGCCAATCGATCACCAAAATCAACACCGTAGGCATTTACATTTTGGCCAAGTAAGGTAATTTCAATTACGCCTTGATCAACCAGCGCTCGAGCCTCACGCAAAATATCTTCAGTCGGGCGATCCTTTTCAATGCCACGAAGCTGTGGCACGATACAAAAGGTGCAGGTGTTATTACAGCCAACTGAGACTGAAACCCAAGCGCTAAATGCGCTATCGCGTTTTACTGGAAGTGTGGATGGAAAGTGTTCAAGTGATTCTTTAATTTCAACCTGTGATTGCTCTTCAATTCGTGCGCGCTCAAGCAAGGTTGGCAGTGAGCCAATATTGTGTGTACCAAAGACCACATCAACATAAGGTGCGCGCTTGATAATGGCATCTTGATCCTTTTGCGCCATACATCCACCAACTGCAATTTGAAAGTTAGGATCACTTTTCTTGCGCGGTGCTAAAAAGGATAGATTTCCATAAAGTTTATTGTCTGCATTCTCACGGACTGCGCAGGTATTAAAGACAACTAAATCAGGATGGGTATCAGCTAAGGCTTGGGTGTAGCCAGCATCAAGTAATAATCCAGCGATTCGCTCGGAATCATGGACATTCATCTGACAGCCGTAGGTTTCTACGACAAAGGTAGGCATATGCCAAATTCTACTTGCTTAAATAACTTTAATTAACTCCAGTTAATTCGCGCATAATGCGAGCACAAATACCGTGGCCATAACCCTTTCGAGCAAGCAGGCCGCTAATTCGCCGGTATGCAACCTCGGGATCTAGATGAGCGATCGATTTGTACTTTCGCTCTGCCAAGTTAAATGCTTGCAAGTACTCCGTCTCATCATCAATCTCATCAATTACCTCAGTAATTATGTCTTGTGAAACTCCCTTATTGCGAAGCTCGGTTGCAATAACTCTTTTACTTAATTTTTTAGCACGCTGGCGGGATTCACTCCATAATTTAGCGAACTCGAGATCATTTAATAGACCTTGAAGTTCAAGTGAATCAAGTGCGGCATTTGCGGTATCGATTTCGCAGCCGCGCTTGATTAAATGTTTAAGGAGCTCATCCCTACTCTTTGCACGAGGTGCAAGTGCATACAATGCAATTGACATCGCCTCAGAGTAGGGATCACTCGCTACTGTCTCTTTTGAGCGCAATTAATTACTTAGAACTCAACATCAGCAGTTGCCTCATCTACGGCAGCAACTAAAGCAGGATCTATCTGAGTTGGCACAAATGATGCGCGGATCTTTGCCTCAATATCATTTGCTAAATCAGGATTATCAATTAGGAAGGCGCGAGCATTCTCTTTGCCTTGTCCTAGTTGATCTGATTCGTAGGTAAACCAAGCACCAGCCTTCTTTACGATGCCAAGATCTACACCCATATCAATTAATGAGCCTTCACGACTGATACCAACACCATAAATAATGTCGAACTCAGCTTGCTTAAATGGTGGTGAAACCTTGTTTTTCACAATCTTCACACGAGTACGGTTTCCAACCGCCTCTTGACCATCCTTTAATGTTTCAATACGGCGCACATCCATACGAACTGATGCATAGAACTTAAGCGCCTTTCCACCAGTTGTTGTCTCTGGTGAACCAAAGAAAACACCGATTTTATCTCGCAACTGATTAATAAAGATGGCAGTTGTCTTTGATTGGCTTAGTGCACCAGTCATTTTACGAAGTGCTTGTGACATCAAACGAGCTTGCAGACCCATGTGTGAGTCACCCATCTCGCCCTCAATTTCAGCGCGAGGAACAAGGGCAGCAACTGAGTCAACCACGATGATATCTAGTGCGCCAGAGCGAACTAACATATCCATGATCTCAAGTGCTTGCTCACCAGTATCTGGTTGTGAAACCAAAAGCGCATCAATATCTACGCCAAGCTTCTTTGCATACTCTGGATCTAATGCATGCTCTGCATCGATGAAAGCTGCAATGCCACCAAGTTTTTGGGCATTTGCAATTGCATGCAATGCAACTGTTGTCTTACCTGAGGATTCAGGTCCATAAATTTCAATAACGCGGCCTCGTGGCAAGCCACCGACGCCAAGTGCGATATCAAGTGCGACAGATCCAGTTGGAATTACCTCCATTGGAACTGCTTCGCGATCGCCCATCTTCATAATGGAGCCTTTTCCGAACTGACGCTCGATTTGGGCAAGGGCGGTATCTAGGGATTTACTGCGATCAGAAGATTTTTTAATATCTTCTCTTTCTTCTTTGGCATTTTCTTTGGCCATGAAGTTTATTTCCTTTCATTTCCTTGACCAGTACTGGTGTTCCAGTGAGGTCATGTCTCGGTCCAGAAGGTACGGAAAGCCACTGACGGCTGGCACGAGTGCCAGCGGAACTGTGGAACCGCTCTGGTTGGGCATAAATAGTGTATCGAACAACTGTTCGAAAGGCTAGAATCGGCGAACAAACACGCCGCTATTAAAGGGTGTTTAGGCTAATTTTTTGGTGCTATTTACCAGGGTTCCGTCTATCCACAACTGGAGAACATACCCGGTCAATTTTCGCGTAGACCTAAAGGCTTTGTTGCCTTCCTCGTCTGTGGTTAGATTGAAAACAATTGCTTTCGCCTTGCTCTTTACAGCTTTAATCGTAATATCACTATCGCTCTGATTGGATTTTATTCTGATCAAGTATCTGCTACTCGATTCTTTCTTCGCCGTAACAGTGCCTGTTACATCTTCTTCTTCTCCATCTAATTCCAAAATCGATTCATCTGTTGTTCCAGAGCGCTTGGAAGTAATAAAGCTAATCATTTGTGAATACACTTTTATGGTGCCGAGGAGTAAATTGTTTGACTGGTTAAACTGATTAATTGAAGCAGTCCAAATTTGTTGCTCTTGGGCGTTTGAAGTTCCGCTTAGATACTTTTGTGCCATCGTCACTTGATTCCGATTATCTTGTTGCATCTGATCCACCTTGTTCATCATGGATTTCTTCGAGTCGATTTCGCGATCAAAATCAGCTGAAACCTTTAATTGAATTTTTCCATTTGCCAACATTGTTGGGTATTCCTTTAACTCAGTTGATGCACTTGTAAGGATTGATTTAGCGTTCGCATAGGAAGAATCTGCATTTTTTAGAAAATTGTTTGCTTGGGTGATTCCTATAGAATTCGCATTACGGAGCTTGGTGCTTAATTCACTGTAAATAGACCCGATCGAAGAATAATTTGAAAGACTTGCATTGTAATTTGATATCGCTTCATCAAGTATTTTCATGGATGCTGAGTTTATATTAGAAGATTTCAACTTTATGGCTTTAAGTGTAGAAGACTTAACAGATGTAGCCCTTGCAGTTGAACTATTTAACAAGTTCTGTAAGTTATTTAGCTCTTCGTTTATGTACTGCGAATCAAATGAACCACCACTATTGAGTACTGAATTAAGTTTCTGTTGATAATTAATTGCCAAGTTGTATTCATTTTTGGACATAGAATTTAATTGCCGGCTTAAATTCAACTCATTTGTTACTGATGAATTTGCTGATGTAAATTTATTTATGAAATTTGTTGCTTCCGGAACTAAATTTTGCAAATTTGATTGAGCGCCGTTGATCATTTTTAAATTCCGCTGAACCAGCTTGTTTAGCTCTTGGTTAAGATACTTGGATTTAACAATTGGAATAATCTGGCTTTGGTATGAGGAAAACTCGACACTTAAAGCGTTAAATTGGTCAATTGCATTTCTTACATATTGAAGCTCTTCGGCTGTTGGCTGACCACCTTCATTGAGATATTTCTGAGTTAGATCTGAATAAGCAGAAACAACTTCACTATATTTTCTGTATGCTGCTTCAACAGTTGTAGTTAAGGCCGTTAAAACTTTCAACATGGCTGCTTGTTCGACCTGGGCTTCACTAAGTCCACCAACTGCGCTTACTGCATCGATGAATTTTAGATTACTGCCATAAATCCAATAAATTCCAATTTCGCAATTTGAACCAGATTGAACTGTGATGTTGTTAATGTCCCCAGTGCAGGTTCCTGAGCGGGGATAA
This sequence comes from Candidatus Nanopelagicus sp., assembly GCA_044347205.1. Classification (GTDB taxonomy): domain Bacteria; phylum Actinomycetota; class Actinomycetes; order Nanopelagicales; family Nanopelagicaceae; genus Nanopelagicus. Next base: position 13,012 of record JBIIXT010000007.1, read on the forward strand.
ATCACTAATTGTGAATTATATTGATACGAATTTCCTAAATAATAATTAGATCCCCCGCTGGCTTTTGCAGGAAAATCAGTTTTAATGCTTGTTACAAGATTAGTAAAGAAATCTCTAACCTGATAATTTGGAAATGCTTCAGGGTATGTCTTATAAAGTTCGTCAAAAGTTGTTTTGGCAAATGGAATGGCAGCTAACGTAAAGGATTTTGAATCAGGGCTTACAACAAATGGTGTGCAATTCTGCTTCTCGATTTTTGTAACGGCGCGTATTTGAGAATTTGAGTATCGCAGGGTATTTAGTCCAGCGCTCATAAATCTAATCGTCTGTACATTTTGATTGGATTTAAAACTATTGCCATAATTTGTCCAAGTAAAAGTGTTAATTGTTGTTATGGGTGACCAAGTTTGTCCATCTTTTGAAAATTCAATACTTGTATTGACTACAACATTTCTTGGCTCTTTAACAATTTCGGCCAAAACTTTACCATCAAAGGCAAATGTGCCACTTTCAATCCCGATCGAGAATTTACTTTGATCTAAACCCCAATCAACTGGACAGTTATTCCCCGCATTGACTGCTGCTTCAAGGGCTTTTATTTGAACTAATAAAGGATCAATAGTTGATTGAATTTTTGGAATTTGGCCTTCAAAAACTGCAATGGCAGCCTTTGTGGCTTCGATTTGTGTTTGCAAGCCCTGAACAACTTCAGCGGTAACCGTTGCGGTATCAAGTGCAGAAAGTTTTACTTCCAAACCTTTTAATTCATTTTGAGAGTTAGTCAGAGACAGTTTAAGGCTGACCATTTTTGCCTCGGCTGTGGCAAGAGATGCCTTGGCATCGCTTAAATCATCAGCTTGAGCAGATAATGTATTTAGTGAGGTAGTGAGCAGTAAGGCGACAAGTGTGATTGAGATTTTGCGAAAAAGATTAACCTTCTTCATCATCCCTCTTCCTTAAAGCTTTCCGCGTAAAGTCTAGGAGATGCCCCCGGAATAGTGAACAAAAATGGGCTAATTTGTAAAGAAATCACCCCTGATTTGTGCAAGTTAGGCTCAAATTTATCTAAACTTTTCTGGCATCTGCGGGTTATGCCTTACCACTGCTCGCCAAATCTCATCCGGCTCATCACCGCGCACAATTGCCTGGTTAACGGTGATGCCGCCGAGCTCTGAGTGCACGATGTCTTGGGAGTAGGTAGCAGGATCTGGAAAGTAATCACTGATGCGCGAGCGCAACTCTGAGATCCGCATTAGCTTTTGCGAATTAAATAAGGGTACGAACTAAACGCTTAGCCTGGGTTGCAGACTCTTCCTCAGTAATAGGGGATGCGATCTGGGCAATTAGCCAGCGAAGTATTAGGCCACAGCCTGCGCTATCAGCGCCAAAGATTGAGACCAGGCTCTGGTGAACCTTTACCCAAAGCGGGTGATCGCTGATTGTCATCAGCTTTGCAATATCAGTTGGGTCACTTTCTACCATCTGGCGAAGTGCTAAATCTTGTGAGATCTCAACAGAGAGCCTGCGTAGTGACTCCTCCCTGGAATCTGCAGCAATTGCTAAATCAGTTAAGCGAGTGATTTCAGAGTCAATTAAAAACTCCATCATCTCAGCCTTATCTGCAAATTGATTATAGATAGTTGCCCGTGATACTTGAGCGCGCAAGGCAATCTGGGCCATATTGGATTCATAACTGCCAACTTCAGAAATTATCTCTTTGGCACCACGAAAGATTCCTTGGCGGGAGCGATTACTTGTTGCGTGTTGTTTTGCGTAGGTAGCAGATGAATTATCGGGAAGGTTAAAGGCTGATGCGGACAAGATTTAAGCTGCGGTTTCAACTACTTGTAGTGTTACAAGTGGAGCCTCTTGCGCTCTAACCACAGTTGCAACATCTAGCAAGATCGTAGAGAGTGATAAATCAAGTGCTGTGCAAATTGCATTTAACAATTCAGATGATGCCTCTTTATGTCCGCGCTCTACCTCAGATAAGTAACCAAGAGATACCCGTGCAGATTTTGCAACATCGCGAAGGGTGCGACCTTGTTCAATCCGGGCAGCACGAAGTGCTGAGCCGATATGTGAGCGCAATAAAATCATGGCTTAAGGATACGCTCAAATGAGGCTAATGCACTTTCAATTGTTGCGTGGCGGATCAAATCCCGCGATCCGCTGAGGGAAAGAGCGATCGCAAACACCTCTTTTTTACTGGCGATGGCGATCCAAACTGTGCCCGCCTTTTGCCCATACGCCTTGCCTGGGCCGGCCACCCCAGTTGTTGCAATCGCGTAATCAGTATTAAATTTCTTGCGAGCCCCTGCCGCCATCTCCTTGGCAACCTCCTCAGAGACAGCGGTAAATTTCTTTAATGTTTTTGAATCTACTTTTAATTCATTAATTTTGATCTCATCTGCGTATGCAATTACACCGCCTAGAAACACACTTGATGAACCCGCAACCTCAGTTATTGCAGCAGCTAATCCCCCGCCTGTAATGGACTCGGCAACTGATAATGTCGCTTTTTTCTTTAGTAACTTTTTAACGACAGAAGTTGCAATCATTTCTTTAGCACTTGCCGGAAGTAATCAATTCCAGTTGTAATTGTTAGATAAATTGCATAAGCCATGAAGATATCGCGGGGGGTATGTAGCCAGATTGGCAGTGGCAGGATATAAAAACCAACACCAAATGATTGGAAGAATGTCTTGCGTTTAGCGCCCTTACTTGCTGGAATCACACCTTTTTTAATAACAGCAAAGCGAAGCAGCGTCACTGCGATTTCTCGAAATAACAAAATGGCAGTAACCCACCATGAGAGCAAACCTAGGGTTGAGGTACCAATTAAAGCTGTTGCCAGCATCGCCTTATCTGCAATTGGATCTAATAACTTGCCAAACTCTGTGATCTGATTGCGATCTCTAGCTAACTTGCCATCTAAAATATCAGAAAGGCCAACTAGGAAAAATAGTGTCCAGGCAATTAAGCGCCAAGTAGTGTCATCGCCACCATTTTTAAAGAGTGCATATGCACACACCGGTAGCAGCAAGACGCGCAGGATGGTTAAAGAGTTTGGCAGATTTGGTCGTGCTAACTTGCCCATAAAACCTAGATTACCTGAGCGATTAGATCTGCGCCGTTAACATCGCTGATGAGTGCATCAACATACTCACCAACTCGGTATCGATTTCGTGATTTTACAAAGGTTGAGCCATCCACATCCGGACCTTGATGATCAGCTCTTCCCTCTTGCTCTGCCTCATCCTCGATTAAAACTCGCACTGATTGACCAATCCGCGATTCAGCCCGCTGGGATAAAACCTCATCGACAATAGTTGATAGCTCTTCAACTCGCTCTTTAATTAATTCAGGTGCTACCTTGTTTGGCAAAGTTTCACCCTCGGTCTTATCCTCATCTGAATAACCAAATACGCCAATCGCATCTAAGTTTGCCTCTGAGATAAATTCAACTAGTTCAAGAAATTCGGCATCACTTTCACCAGGAAAGCCAACAATAAAGTTTGATCTAATTCCTGCCTCTGGTGATAAAGCCCTAATCTGCGAAATTAAATGAAGGAATTTTTCACCATCGCCAAAGCGGCGCATTCGCCTTAATAAATCACCACTTGCATGTTGAAATGAGAGATCAAAGTAAGGTAAAACCTTATCTACTGAAACCATCGCTTGCAGAAGTGATGGGCGAACCTCAGCCGGTTGCAGGTAGGACAACCTAATGCGCTGGATACCATCGATTTTGGCTAAATCAGGCAGCATTTTCTCCATCAACTTTAAATCACCAAAATCTTTGCCGTAGCTAGTTGTATTTTCACTAACTAGATAAAGCTCGCTAACCCCATTTTCAGCCAGCCACTTCGCCTCATCAATAATCTCAGTTGGACGGCGAGAGATAAATGAGCCACGAAAGTATGGAATTGCGCAAAAGGCGCATCTGCGATCACAGCCGCTGGCAATCTTAAGTGGTGCAACTGGTGCGTTATCTAGGCGCTTCCTGAGTACCTGCCCAATTGGTGCAACCTCTTTAGTGCTTGCTCGATCCGCCGGTGCTATTGGAAGAAGTGCGCGGCGATCCTTTGGTGTGTGAGTTGTAATTTTGCCGCCATCAATAATGGTGGATAGGCGCTGGGAAATATCTAAGTAATCATCAAAACCTAGGATTGCATCCGCCTCTGGCAGAGCTGTTGCTAACTCATTGCCATAACGCTCAGCCATGCAACCAACTGCAACTACCGCCTTGGTAATGCCATTACCCTTTAATGAGTGCGCCTCAAGTAAGGCATCAACTGAATCTTTTTTAGCACTTTCAATAAAGCCGCAAGTATTAATTACCGCAATTTCTGCAAGTGCTGGATCAGAGACCAGTTGCCAACCGTCAGCTGCGAGTCGCCCAGCTAGCTCCTCAGAGTCTGTCTCATTTCGGGCGCAACCTAATGTCACTAGTGCAACGGTTCGCGATTTTGTCTCTGAATTACTCACAATCCGCTAAGTCTAGCGGGGTAATTAAAAATTACTCTTTGGTTGCGCCAGCTTGCGTGTATTTGTAGCGCGCAACCTCACCATACTTACCAGCAACACCTAAATCCACGCCATTTAGAGAGACTTTTACCGCTGCGGCATTGCCAACTGTAATTTTTAGTGAGGTGCTATCTGAGAAACTTTGACTCTCACCACTTTTGATTTGATTATCAAAAATAGTCTCACCTTGATCATTTGTGATACCAACCCAAGATTTACCTGAGACACCAGTTAATACAAGATTCACACCAGCAATATTTGATGTGGCAGGTGTTGTCGAACTTGCTGTCGGTGATACCGATGGCGCCACATCACTCATGCCGTTAGTACTAGTTACATTATTTAAGGCAATTGCAACCACAAAACCTATTCCTAAAATTCCACCAGCTAAGGCAGCTAGTGTGGAAAATTTCATAACTTTCTTAACCTTCGGGCGGTCAGCAATATTGTTTGCATAGAACTGATCAATAATTTTTCGAGAATCACTTCCTTGCGCTGCCTCAATTTCAGCAACTAATAAATCACCATCTGCTTTAATAACTTTAGCAATAGATCTGATATGACCGCGGGCGTAAGCAATGCCACCACAAACTTCTACTGAATTTTTCTCTAAATCTTCAATCACTCCTGCGCGAATATTTGTTTTTTTAGCAACCTGATCAATAGATAAACCTGAGGCTTCTCGCGCTGCGCGAAGTTGTGAAATTTGCGTCAAGAGGCCAGCCCTTCTCCTAGGGGTGATAAGGAGATAAGCGTAAACCCGTAGGCGGATATCACCCAATACTTTTTACGTGAACTCAAAGTATGACGAGCGTGAATTTTCCACTTCACCCACAGGATAACCCCCTGCGATTACAAACTAATGGCCTTGCAGTTGCTCCAGGAGATCAGGCATTTGTTCTGCGGTAATTAAAACTGCTCGTGCCTTTGAACCCTCAGTTGGCCCAACAATGCCACGGCTCTCCATTAAATCCATTAACCGGCCAGCTTTTGCAAAACCAATTCGAAGTTTACGTTGCAGCATTGAAGTTGAACCAAATTGTGTAGAAACAACCAATTGAATCGCTTGCAAAAATAGATCCATGTCATCACCGATATCATTTTCAATTACTTTAGGTTTAATTGGCGCATTAAGATCTATTCGATAAACCGGTTGCAACTGGCCTTTGACATGATTTACTACCGCTTCAATTTCTCGCTCTGAAATATAAGCACCTTGAATTCGAACCGCTTTACTTGCTCCCATTGGCAAGAAGAGCGCATCACCTTGGCCAACTAACTTCTCAGCACCTGGTGTATCCAAAATAACTCGTGAGTCAGCTAGTGATGAGGTAGCAAAAGATAAGCGAGATGGCACATTTGCTTTAATTAATCCGGTAACAATATCTACTGATGGTCGCTGAGTAGCAAGGACTAAGTGAATACCAGCAGCTCGTGCTAGCTGGGTAATTCGAACGATGCTATCTTCAACCTCACGCGCTGCCACGATCATTAAATCTGCTAACTCATCCACAATTACTAATAGATATGGATAAGGCTCAAGTACTCGCTCACTACCTTCGGGTGCACTTACCTTGCCAGTTTTAACTGCCTTATTAAAATCATCAATATGTCTAAAACCAAATGCAGATAGATCGTCATAACGCATATCCATCTCACGCACTACCCAGGCTAAAACATCAGCTGCCTTCTTTGGGTTGGTGATAATCGGTGCTATTAAATGTGGCACACCTTCATAATTTGTTAATTCAACCCGCTTTGGATCAATCATCACCATGCGAACTTCATCAGGGGTGGCGCGCATTAAAATTGAGATAATTAATGAATTAATCATTGAGGATTTACCAGCACCAGTTGCACCTGCAACTAATAGATGTGGCATCTTGGCTAAGTTAGCGCACAAAAATGAGCCTTCAACATCTTTGCCTAATGCGATCAACATTGGGTGGGTATCATTTCCAGAAACTGGTGAGCGAAGCACATCACCAACTGCAACTATCTCTCGATCTGAGTTTGGGATCTCAATTCCAACTGCAGATTTACCTGGAATTGGCGAGAGAATTCTGATCTCACCACTTGCAACTGCGTATGCAATATTTTTAGAGAGCGCACTAATCGCCTCTACCTTTACACCCTGTCCTAGTTCAATCTCATACCTTGTAACTGTTGGCCCGCGCATAAACCCAGTTACATGTGCGTCCACTGAGAACTGCTCAAAAACCTGCTTAAGCGCCGCAAGGACAACATCATTAGCTTTTGATTTACCTTTTGCAACTGGCCCAGCGCGCAGCAGATCCATACTTGGTAACTCATAAACCGTATCTGCCGTTAATAGCAGTTGTTGCGGACGAGAGTTCGCACTCTTATCTTGTTTAACAGCTGTTGGAATCGCCTGAGTGATTGAATTAAAGTCGGCTAACTCAACTGAGTAATCAATTTGCTCCGCCTCATACTCACCATCATCATCTTCATACTCATCATCATCTTCAAATTCAGCCACTAAATCCTTAACAAGTGGAGTCTCAAAGGGCGGCGTGTCACTAACTTCAAACTTTTCTGCCCGCTCGCTCTCCCTGCGCTGCTTAATCCTGCCGATACCGGCGCCACCTAGAGCAAATAGCTTTGCAAAACTGCTAAATAATTTACTAACTGGTGTCTTAGTGATTACTAAAACTCCAAACAAAAATAGTATTGCCAAGATTGGTATCGCTAAAATTGTAGTTACTAAAGCAACTAAAGGTGTCGATACGCCATAACCAATCCAGCCGCCACCATGGCGCATTGCGGTGGCACCGGTTCCAGTTGAACCATTTGCTAGATGAAGTAGCGCGGTAGTGCTTATAACTAAGAGAAGTGTGCCAATTGTTAGGCGCCCAGTCTCACTTGATTCATCTGGTGCTTTAAATAATCGATAGGCAAAGTAAACCAAGATAACTGGTGTGAGTAAGGCTAGGCGTCCAACGCCACCATATAAAAATGAGTAAGTAGCACTGCCAACCCAATTGCTTAAACCAAACCAGGTACCAGCTGATGCGATTAGCGCCAAGATAAATAAGAAGAAAGCAATGCCATCTCTTTGGTGAGTGGGATCTAACTCTTGTGCGCCCCTGAAAATAAATCGAGTAGCACTTCCTAAAGCCTTAGCAAGTAATCGCCACAGTGTTGTGAGCCCCCGGAAGATTGCGCCGAAAAAGGATTTGGCAGGTGCGCCTTTGCCACTTTTTCTTCTCTTAGCTCTTGCCATAATAAGGCTAAGCCTATTCGTTAAACCTCAATAACTAGTGGAATGATCATTGGTTTCCGGCGATGTTCTTCGCCAACCCATGTACCAATTGTTCGGCGCACAACTTGTGAAAGTTGATGGGTGCCGTTGAAGCCACCTGCTACCGCCTTTGCTAATGCTTTTTCAATATCACCTTTTACATCATCAAATAAAGTTTTATCTTCGGTAAATCCACGTGCATGAATATCAGGTCCAGCAACAATCTTTCCACTTTGTGAATCAATCGCCACAACCACTGAAATAAATCCTTCTTCACCCAAAATTCGGCGATCCTTTAATGATGATTCAGTAATCTCACCAACACTTTGGCCATCAACATAAACATAACCACATGGCACAGAACCAGATATATCAGCATGACCATCTGCAACATCGATTGTGATGCCATTCTCAGCGATTACAACATTGTGCTCTGATAAACCAGATTGCATAGCTAAATCCGCGTTCGCTCTCATATGTCGCCACTCACCATGAACTGGCAATACATTTTTAGGTTTTACAACCTCATAACAATGCAGCAACTCACCAGCTGATGCATGGCCAGATACATGCACTAATGCATTTCCTTTATGAACTACATGCGCGCCAAATCTAGTTAATTCATTAATTACCCGGTAAACCGATTTCTCATTACCTGGAATTAATGAGGAGGCCATCACAACCGTGTCACCTTTGCCAACTCGAATCTCATGATCACCATTTGCGATTCTAGAAAGGGCTGCTAATGGCTCACCTTGGGAGCCGGTGCAAATCAAAACAATCTTCTCACCGTAATTATCAATATCTTTGTAATCTACAACCAACCCAGCTGGCACCTTTAGGTATCCAAGATCAGCGGCTAACTTCATATTTCTAACCATGCTACGGCCAACGTAGGCAACCTTGCGGTTGGCAGCATTTGCTGCAGTTAAGACCTGCTGAATTCGGTGCACGTGGGAGGCAAATGAGGTAACAACAACTCGACGGGGAGTTTTACTAATCGCCTCTTGTAGTGCTGGATAAATATCTTTTTCAGCAACTGTTAAGCCCGGCACATCAGCATTTGTTGAATCAGTTAAAAACAAATCAACACCAGCTCTACCAAGTCGAGCAAAGCTCTCTAGATCAGTGACTTTCTCATCTAGTGGCATCTTGTCCATTTTAAAATCACCGGTATGCAAAATAACACCGGCCGGAGTTTTAATTGCAACCGCTAGTGCATCAGGAATTGAGTGATTAACTTGCACGAACTCGAGTGTGAATGGGCCAACACCAAGTGTCTCCCCTGCTTTAACAACATGCAGTGGTGAGGTTATCTTGCGATCTTTTAACTTAGGTTCAACAAATGCCAAGGTTAATTTAGAGCCAATGATTTTAATATCACTGCGCTCACGTAATAAATAAGGAAGTGCGCCGATGTGATCCTCGTGGCCATGTGTTAAAAAGACCGCCTCAATATCATTTAATCGCTCACGGATATAGGAAAAATCCGGCAAAATTAAATCAATACCTGGTTGATCATCACCAGGAAATAAAACACCGCAATCAACAATTAGTAATCGACCCTCATACTCAAAGACGGTCATGTTTCGACCGATCTCACCGAGGCCACCGAGAGCCACAATGCGAAGAGTTTTTTTAGCTAACTTTGCAGGGTAAGGCAGACCAGGATGGGGATGATTCATTATTTACTTTAAGTTAACGCCACCAGCTTGTAGATCCAACTTTAACTGCGCAATTTGCGCATCCGTTGCATCAACAAGTGGCAATCTGGTGAAACCACCAGGTAGACCCATTAAATTTAGCGCAGCCTTAGTCAAGATCGCTCCTTGAGTGCGGAAGGTGCCGGTAAAAACTGGAAGTAATTTTTGATGTATTTCAAGTGCCTTACCGTGATCACCGGCAAACCATGCGGTCAACATTGATTTTAAATCTGCGCCAACGGTATGGCCACAAACAGATACAAAACCAACTGCGCCAACTGAAAGTAGCGGTAAATTTAAAATATCATCACCAGAGTAAACCGGAATACCACTTCGCTTAATCACCCAAGAAGTGGCCGCTGGATTTCCTTTAGCATCTTTTAAGGCAGCAATATTTTTATGTTCAGCTAACTTAACAATTGTCTCACTTTCAATCTCTACGCCAGTACGCCCTGGGATGTCATACATCATTACAGGTAGATCGGTGGCATCAGCCATCGCCGTAAAGTGCGCTGTGATTCCTGCTTGTGGTGGTTTGTTGTAATAAGGAGTAACAACTAACAAAGCATCGGCGCCAGCTTTAGCAGCGCGCTTTGCTTGTTCAACTGAGTGCGAAGTTTCATTATTTCCAGCACCAGCAATGATTTTTATATTTGCGCCAACAACGCCACGAACAGCCTTAATGATCTGATCTTTCTCATCATCACTTGTAGTTGGTGCCTCACCAGTTGTGCCATTTACTGCAATAGCATCATGGCCTGTTGCAATTAAGTGTGCTGCAATTTTTTCTAGCCCAGCCCAATCAATCTCCCCGCTTTTTTTAAATGGGGTAACCATTGCCGTAATTAAGCGGCCAAATGGTGGAGTGATTTGCATGCCCTAAGGCTACCTTGTTTGCTGATCGCCTTACGGGGCGATTCGGCCAGATTTCTCAAATGCCCCATATGTAATCGGCATTAACTTGGCAAACTCTGCTTCCATCTTCTCCGCCACCATCTCGATCTCACGCTGTGGATATGACGGAAAGTGTGAGCCTTCCCGAGCGGTGCGAAGTGATAAAAAGTTCATTAACGCTCTTGCATTCATCGTCACATACATTGATGAGTAAAGAGTTACTGGTAGAACCGCGCGAGCTACCTCGCGAGCAACACCAGCGGTTAAGAGTTTTTGATAATTCTCATAAGCAAGTGTGCAGGTTTGCTTAATTGCATCCACTGTTAATTTGTGTTGTTCTGGTGTTCCTTCAATAAATGAATACGCACCAGGCTTTCCAATCTGAACTAATTTACGATCCTTACTTGGCACATAAAAAACTGGACGAAGCTCGCGGTAGCGACCGCTCTCTTCATTGTAGGAAGCGATGCGATGGCGCAT
>JBIIXT010000049.1:0-6854 GCA_044347205.1 Candidatus Nanopelagicus sp.
CGTCCGATCCGCATCATCAACCGTTGAAGCACCAGTGCTACGTAAGTTGATGGATAAATTTCCCGAGTTAACGCCAAGTCAAGATGCGCCTAAGGCGAAAAAGGCACCGGCTAAAAAAGCGGCAGCTAAGAAAGAAGCGGCTAAGCCATTATCTGTTGAGGATCTGCCACTTGAGTTACAAGAGGCGGCTAAAAAATTAGTAGCAGAACAACCAAAAATTAATCCAGCAGTACCTGTTGTGCCAGTGACACCTGTTGCTCCAACTGCAACACCAACATCACCAACATCAATGCCACGCCCACCACGTGCTGGTAATAATCCATTTTCTTCCGGTGCATCAATGCCACGTCCACCTGCTAGACCAATTCGTCCAGGTGAACAACGTTTAGCTCCAGGACAACGTCCACCTACACAAGGTGGTGCACGTGGACCAGGACAACGCGGTGACATGCAAGGTTCACGTCCAGGATCTGTTCGTCCAGGTTTTGCAGCACGTCCACAAAGTGGCGCACCAGGACAACGTCCAGGTGGTGCACCAGGTGCACGTCCACAAGGTAATTCTCCTTATCGCTCACCATCATCTACAACACCAGGAGCCGGTTCACCATTTGCAGGTAAAGGTGGCGGTCGCCCACCACAACGCGGTGGCGCAGCAGGTGCATTTGGTAAAGGTGGCAAGAGCAAAGGTAAAAATCATCGCAGTAAAAAAGAGCGTCGTGAAGAGTTTGAAAATTTACCAGCACCAACATTAGGTGGTGCGGTAGTTCCACGTGGTGATGGCAAAGCAGTTATTCGCATGCGTCGTGGCGCCACACTTATGGATTTCGCCGAGAAGATTAAGGCAGATCCCGCTGCATTAGTTTCAGCACTATTTCATTTAGGTGAGATGGTTACTGCAACACAATCAGTTGATGAAGATACCTTTGCAATTTTAGGATCTGAGCTTGGTTTCGTAATTCAAATCGTCTCACCAGAGGATGAGGATCGCGAGTTACTACAAGAATTTGATATTGATTTAGAGCAAGAGTTAGCACAGATTGATCCAGAAGATCTAGTTGTGCGCTCGCCAATTGTTACAGTAATGGGCCACGTTGATCACGGTAAGACTCGCTTACTTGATGCGATCCGCTCTACAGAGGTTGTTAAATCTGAAGCCGGTGGAATTACCCAGCACATTGGTGCCTACCAAATTCACCATGAACATGATGGAAATTCACGTGCGGTTACCTTTATTGATACACCAGGCCACGAAGCATTTACCGCTATGCGTGCACGTGGTGCCAAGGTGACAGATATTGCTGTTCTAGTTGTTGCAGCAGATGATGGCGTGATGCCACAAACAATTGAGGCGCTAAACCACGCCCAAGCTGCTGATGTGCCAATTGTGGTTGCCGTTAACAAGGTGGATAAAGAGGGTGCTAACCCAGATAAGGTCCGTCAACAATTAACTGAGTACAACTTAATTGCTGAAGAGTACGGCGGACAAACTATGTTCGTAAATGTTTCAGCATTATCTGGTGCTGGTATTGATAAGTTACTAGAGGCAATTTTGCTAACCGCTGATGCTGCAATTGATCTTCGCGCAATTGCCGATGATGTCGCACGCGGTGTTGCAATTGAAGCAAATCTTGATAAAGGCCGTGGTCCAGTTGCAACCGTTTTGGTGCAACGCGGAACATTGCATGTTGGTGATGCCATTGTTGCCGGTGGTGCATATGGTCGAGTTCGTGCGATGTTAGATGAGCATGGTGAGACAGTTGATGAGGCTGGTCCATCTCGCCCAGTACAAGTACTTGGCTTTACTTCTGTGCCTGGCGCCGGTGACACATTTATGGTGGCAGAAGATGATCGAACTGCAAGACAAATTGCGGAGAAGCGTCAGCTTGCCCAACGAAATGCCTCACTTGCTAAGGCACGCAAGAAGGTTTCACTTGAAGATTTCCTAGAACAATCAAAGGTAAGTACTTTGAACTTGATTCTAAAGGGAGACGTTTCTGGTTCGGTAGAAGCATTAGAGGATGCGTTAGTACAACTAGATGTTGGAACTGATGTTGATCTACGTGTTATTCACCGTGGTGTAGGTGCAATTACTAAGAACGATGTAACACTTGCATCAGCATCTACTGCGGTAATTATCGGCTTTAACGTTAAGCCAGAGCCACAAACTGCAACCTTTGCTGATCAAGAGGGTGTGGACATTAAGTTCTACACCGTTATCTACAAAGCTATTGAGGACATCGAAGCATCACTTAAGGGTCTGCTTAAGCCAGAGTTTGAAGAGGCCGTACTTGGTAATGCTGAAGTTAGAGATATCTTTAAATCAAGCAAGGTTGGAAATATTGCTGGTTGTATGGTCTCCGACGGAATTATTCGCCGTAACGCAAAGGCTAGAACATTGCGTGCTGGTGTAGTAATTGGTGAGAACCTAACCATCGATTCACTTCGTAGATTCAAAGATGATGCCACTGAAGTCCGCGATGGATTTGAGTGTGGTATCGGACTTGGTTCATTTAAAGATCTACAAGTTGGCGATGTAATTCAGGTTTATGAGATCCGCGAGAAAAAACGAGCATAAGTAAATGGCAAGTAAGCGGGCATTAAAAGTTGCTGATCGGATTAAAGAGCTGATCGCAACGACGATCGAGACGCGGATTAAAGATCCGCGACTAGGTTTTGTCACGATTACTGATGTTCGTGTAACTGGAGATCTACAACAAGCGGCAATTTTTTATACAGTCCTTGGCGATATTCAGGCACACGAAGCAACCGCTGCTGCTTTAAATAGTGCAAAGGGAATGTTGCGATCTGAAGTTGGCCGCGCCCTTGGCATACGAATAACACCAACTCTTGAATTCTTCCTCGATGGACTTGAGGATTCAGCTAAAGAGATGAATGATTTAATTGAACAAATGCACAAAGCTGATGAAGAGCTAGCAAAGCTACGTGCAGGTGCTAAACCAATTCTTGAAGATCCTTACAAAAAACAGGATTAATTATTTAAATGGATGGCTTTTTACTAGTTAATAAAGCAGGCGCCATGACCAGCCATGATGTTGTCGCAATGGCGCGCAAGCGATTAAATACCAAACGAGTTGGTCACGCCGGCACGCTAGATCCGATGGCTACAGGTGTTTTAGTTCTAGGCGTTGGCGTAGCCACAAAACTTTTGCAATACATAACAGATGGCAAAAAAGGTTATGAAGCGGTGATCTCATTAGGCAAGGCCACACACACCGATGATAAAGAGGGAGATGTAATCTCAACTGCGGATACCTCAAATATTAGTGATGATGCGATTAGGGCTGAGTTAACAAAGTTTGTTGGCAAAATTAAACAACGGCCTTCATCTGTGTCTGCGATAAAAATTGATGGAAAGTCTGCGCATCAAAGGGTTCGAGACGGTGAGGTTTTAGATCTTGCACCACGGGAAGTTGAAATCTTTGAACTAACAATTAAGCAGATCAAACATTTAGCCGATTCTATTGAGATTGAGATTGCAATAATCTGCTCCGCTGGAACTTATATTCGGGCGGTGGCCCGTGATTTAGGTGATTTGCTTAAAGTTGGTGGACATTTAATCGCACTTAATCGCACACTTGTTTCACCATTTACTATTCAAGAGTGTGCACCTATTGCCGATGCAGAGTTGTTAGATACAGCCACTGCGATCGGAAAGGTATTTCCAATTCGAAAGTTAGAGCTAGCTGAAATTCGTGAGATTGGCTTTGGTCGAAGCATCACGCAAAGTAAAGATCAAGGCATAACCGCAGCAGTTGATAATCTCGATAAGTTTTATGCACTTCTAGAAAATAAAACACAGGCTGGCGTCGTTGTTGCAGCGCCAATTTTAGTTAATGCCACAGCAAATGCATGAGTGTGAAAGAATACGCAGATGAGTAAGGTTGTTGCGATCGGCATCTTTGATGGTGTTCATCTAGGCCACCAACAAATAATTAATACCGCAAAAGTTCAAGGTGATGTAACGGTAATTACCTTTGATCCACACCCAGTCTCAATCGTTGCACCAGAGCACACGCCAACTCAATTGATGTCGCTAAAAGATCGAGTTAAATTCTTAATGGCTGCCGGTGCTAAATCTGTAGAAGTTGTTAACTTTACTAAGGAGTTTTCCCAGCTATCTGCTGATCAATTTATTGAAGATATTTTAATTGGCCGCTTTGTGGCTGAGCATGTAGTAATTGGTCAAAATTTTAACTTTGGTCATAAAGCCCAAGGCACACCAAAGTTTTTAACACAGGTTGGTCCTAAGTATGGCTTTGGCGTAAGTGTGGTTAAGTTGGCTGAGAAGGCGGGAACAACTATTTCATCAACTCAGATCCGCAGTTTGATTACAAGTGGTGAAGTAGAGCGAGCTAATGAGTTGTTAACTCGAAATTACTACTTAAAGGGCATTGTGGTTCATGGTGAAAAGCGTGGCCGCGAGATTGGTTATCCCACAGCAAATATTGGTTTAGACCAACTTGCAACTGTGCCAGCAGATGGTATTTATGCCGGTTGGTTAAATGTTGATGATCAAAGATGGCCGGCTGCTATTTCAATTGGTACTAATCCAACATTTGCTGGAGTACGTGGGCGCCAGGTTGAAGCGTATGCAATAGATGAAACAGATCTTGAGTTGTATGACAAAGCTGCAAAATTAGAGTTTGGATTTAGATTACGAGAGACAATCAAATTTGATGGGCTGGCGCCATTACTTGAACAAATGAAGAAAGATTGTGATCAGACCCGTAAATTAACTAGTAAATAAGCGGAGAATTAGGCTCAATTTTTACTATCACTTATGCGCTGGTAATCTTGGCCTACTAAAGCGAGAAAGTGCGCCTTCGTGAATTACACCGAGGCCCTCGTGATCAAGCAGAAGGAGCAATACAAATGGCATTATCGCCAGAGGTTAAGAAGGAAATTATTACCAAGTACGGCTCATCTGCAACTGACACAGGTAGCCCAGAGGCACAGGTAGCACTTTTATCAAAGCGAATTGATGAGATCACAGAACATTTGCAAACAAATAAGAATGATCATCACAACCGTCGTGGTTTGTTATTAATGGTAGGTAAGCGTCGTCGTATTTTGCAGTACCTCGCTAAAACTGACATTGATCGTTATAGATCGGTTATCGAAAAGCTCGGTATCCGTCGTTAAATAAATTAATTAGCTAAATTAGCTAATTAACGAGTAGTACAAAACTTTATTGCAAGGGTTTTGGTCCTCGGTAGTGGTTTCCGGAAAAATTTAATTTAACCGTGAACTTCGATCGAAGATCCATTCTCTTCTAGTGGGAAACTAGTTTTGAGGCCTTACAAAGAATCGGCTTTAGAACGCAGTTAAAGTTTGTAAGAAATGGAGATGACCCATGGAGGGTCAAGATGTGAAGTCAGCCGTTGCCAAGATTGATAACGGTAAATTTGGAAAGCGGGAGATCCGCTTTGAAACTGGACGACTAGCTCGTCAAGCAGCGGGTACCGCTGTTGTATACCTTGATGATGACAGCATGTTGCTTTCAGCAACTACTGCATCAAAGAATCCGAAGGATCAATTTGATTTCTTCCCACTAACTGTTGATGTTGAAGAGCGTATGTATGCAGCTGGAAAAATTCCCGGCTCATTCTTTCGCCGTGAAGGTCGCCCGTCAGAGGATGCAATTCTTACCTGTCGTTTAATCGATCGCCCACTTCGCCCATCCTTTATTAAGGGATTGCGAAATGAGGTACAGATCGTTGTAACTGTGATGGCGTTAAACCCAGATCATATGTATGACGTAATTGCGATTAACGCAGCATCGATGTCAACTCAATTAGCTGGTCTGCCATTTAGCGGTCCAATTGGTGGAGTTCGCGTTGCATTAATTGAAGGTCAATGGGTTGCTTTCCCAAATCACTCTGATTTAGAAAAAGCAGTTTTTGATATGGTCGTTGCCGGACGTATTGCCGGAAATGATGTTGCAATCATGATGGTAGAAGCAGAAGCTACATCTAAGACAATTGATCTAATCAAGGGTGGCGCAACTGTGCCAACTGAGGAGATTGTTGGCCAAGGATTAGAGGCTGCAAAACCATTTATTCGCACATTGTGTGAAGCACAAATGGCACTTGCCAAACTTTCTGCTAAACCAACTGGTGAGTTTCCAGTATTTCTTGAGTACCAAGATGACATCTACGCAGTTGTTGAAAAGGCTGCAAAGGATGACCTTGCAAAGGCATTAACTATTGCCGGTAAGCAAGAGCGCGAAACTAAGTTGGATGAGATTAATAAATCAGTAGTTGAAAAGTTAACTGTTGATTTTGCAGAGCGCACTAAAGAGATCAGCGCAGCACTTCGCTCAGTAACTAAGAAGTTAGTACGTCAGCGTGTTCTTCGTGAGAAGATCCGAATTGATGGCCGTGGACTTCGCGATATTCGTGCATTAACCGCTGAGGTAGAGGTAATTCCTCGTGTTCACGGTTCTGCCATATTTGAACGTGGTGAGACTCAGATTCTGGGTGTTACAACATTAAACATGTTAAAGATGGAGCAACAGTTAGATACTTTGTCTCCAGAAAACCACAAGCGCTATATGCACAACTACAACTTCCCACCATATTCAGTTGGTGAGACTGGTCGAGTTGGTTCACCAAAACGCCGCGAAATCGGCCATGGTGCATTAGCAGAGCGCGCATTGGTTCCTGTTCTTCCAACACGTGAAGAGTTCCCATATGCAATTCGTCAGGTTTCAGAGGCGTTAGGTTCAAATGGATCAACATCTATGGGATCTGTTTGTGCTTCAACTATGTCACTACTAAATGCTGGTGTGCCACTTAAGGCAGCAGTTGCTGGTATTGCAATGGGTCTTATCT
>JBIIXT010000050.1:0-6684 GCA_044347205.1 Candidatus Nanopelagicus sp.
CCTGTGGTTAAAGGCAAATGCCCCGGCAATATTAGAAGTAGATTTAGACCGTGCGATTTCAGAAGGGCCCCAATGATGAGTACTAACGATCGTTCCTGTCTTTTGGTAGTTCATCCAACTCGCGATGAGGCACTTGAAGCTGCGAAGATATTCAGCGTTGAACTGCGTAAGAGCGGTTTTAAAGTATTCGCAAACATTGAAATTGCCAATACGGAGCCGTTTAGTGAATCAACAAGTGTTGAAGTTGCCCTAGTTTTGGGTGGGGATGGCACGATTTTACGAGCAGCAGAATTGGTTCGAGAGCAATCTGTACCGATATTGGGTATGAATCTAGGCCATGTTGGATTCTTAGCCGAGGTTGAAAAACCTTCAACTGCTGAGATCGTGAAAGCTATTGTTGAAAAAACATATGAAATTGAAGAGCGCATGATTCTAAATTATAAATTGATTAGATCAGGTAAGGAGATTGCTATAGGTTGGGCGCTAAATGAGGTAATTATTGAAAGAAATGATCATCAAATGATTGAGGTATTTACACAGATTGATCATCGACCTTTATCTAGATGGGGTTGCGACGCGGTTATATGCGCAACACCAACTGGTTCTACCGCCTACGCATTCTCAGCCGGTGGTCCAGTTGTTTGGCCAGAAGTTGATGCTTTAGTTCTTTTGCCATTAGCTGCGCATGCACTGTTTTCACGCCCGATGGTTGTTTCTCCCGAGTCTGAAGTTGTAATTGATTTAGAGTCTGACTCGGCAGATTTAAACGCTGACGGCCTTCGTCGTATTAAATTGCAGTTAAATGATCGAGTGATTTTAACAAGTGATAAAAAAGATGTTCTCTTGGCGCACATTAAAACTGCCAATTTTGCAGATCGTCTAGTTGCCAAGTTTAAGTTACCAGTAGAGGGTTGGCGTGGGTAGATCTGCTGTAACTAAATTGGAGGAAATCTCCATACGTAGTTTGGGCGTTATTGAATCATCAAATATTGAGTTCAATGATGGATTAACTGTTTTAACCGGTGAAACCGGCGCAGGTAAAACAATGGTTTTAACCGCTTTAGGTTTGGTTCTGGGCAATAAATCTGATTCTGATTTAGTACGCATAGGTGCTGATCGAGCAACTGTTACTGGTCGGTTCGCGGTAAACAAAGAGATCGCAAATTTAATTACTGATAATGGTGGACAAATTGAGGATGGTTCTGCAGTGATAACTCGGACCGTCAGCGCCCAAGGAAAATCGCGAGTTTTAATCGGCGGTGCGCTCACCTCTGCCTCGTTTGTGGCCGAATTATCTGATCAATTAGTTGAGATTCATCAACAATCTTCAGCAAATCGTTTAACTAAACCAAATGTTGTGCGGGAGTTAGTTGATTCTTTTGGTGGGATCTCCCTTTCATCCTATACATCCTCTTACGAGGTGTTCGTAAGTCTACAAAAACGCCTAGCTGACTTAAAGTCTCAACTTGCCAGGCGAGATAGTGAAATCGAAGAATTGAAAGAGTTTGCGAAAGCCTTTTCTGCAATTAATCCAAAAGCAAATGAAATTGAATCCATTGAAAATGAGCTATCAAAACTAGGTTCAGTTGAAGATATAAATCAATACATTTCAGGTGGTTTAAACACGCTTGAAAATGACGATTTATCGGCCATTAATTTATTGCAACAAGCTCGTAAAGAGCTAGACCACTTAAAGGATAAAGATGAATCACTAGACCTTATTCTCGATCGTTATCGGGAGTTAGTGATGAGTTTTCAAGATGTAACCAGTGATTTAACAAGCTACTTGAGCGCCATAGAGGCTGATCCAAAGAGATTTGAATTCTTGCAAAATCGAAAAGCAGATATCAACAATTTAATTAAGAAATTCGGCAAAGGAAGTGATCGCGCAATTGCCTATGAGCAGTTGATAGAAGACGGTAAAAATGCAGCACTTCGAATTGAGGATTTATCTGGCGGAGAGGAACGGATTAAGGAGATTAATCAAGAATTAGTGAAAGCCTTCAAAGAACTTAAATCTGAAGGGGAAAAACTTTCCAAGCTGCGAATTAAGGCTGCTGCTGAAATGTCGATGGCAGTGACGAGGGAGATAAAAGCTTTGTCGATGCCAAATGGAGAAATTAATATTAATTGCGTTGCAAATGACGCGGATCAGGCATCAAGTTATTCCGCTTTTGGAATCAACGATATGGAGATTTTGTTTTGTTCGCATCAAGGTGGAAAAGAACTGCCATTAAATAAGGTGGCTAGTGGTGGTGAATTATCTCGAGTAATGCTTGCAATGGAGGTTGTTATTGCGCAAACCCAGAACATTGGTACATATATTTTCGATGAAGTTGATGCTGGCGTAGGTGGCAAAGCTGCAATTGAAATCGGACGGCGTTTATCAAAGTTGTCACAAAACGCCCAAGTGATAGTTATAACCCATCTAGCCCAAGTAGCTGTTTGGGCGGATCACCATTTGGTAGTGAAGAAAAGTGAAGGTGGATCGGTGACTCAAAGCGATGTTGTTACCATTGATGAGGATGGCCGAAAGGTTGAAATAGCGCGAATGCTCAGCGGGCAGGAAGATTCTCAAACCGCACAGCAACATGCGGCTGAGTTATTACATATAGTCCGGGAATCGATGATAAGTTAGTGCTCCATGACCGCCCCTCATGTGAGTAAACATATTTTTGTTACAGGTGGCGTCGCCTCTAGTTTAGGCAAAGGATTAACAGCTTCCAGTTTAGGTCGAGTTCTGCGTGCTCGTGGACTCCGCGTAACCATGCAAAAACTTGATCCTTATTTAAATGTTGACCCGGGAACCATGAATCCTTTTCAGCATGGAGAAGTTTTTGTAACTGATGATGGCGCAGAGACTGATCTAGATATCGGGCATTATGAAAGATTCTTAGATACCAATCTTCATGGCACAGCAAATGTTACAACCGGTCAAATTTATTCATCTGTTATTGCCAAGGAACGTCGCGGTGAGTATCTAGGAGATACCGTTCAAGTTATTCCACACATAACCAATGAGATTAAAGAGAAGATGAAATCTATGGGTGGCAAAGATGTTGATGTAGTTATTACCGAAATCGGTGGCACCGTTGGCGACATTGAATCACAACCATTCCTTGAAGCGGCCAGACAGATTCGCCAAGATGTTGGACGCGATAATGTTTTTTATTTACATGTTTCATTGGTTCCGTACATGGGCCCAGCGGGTGAGTTAAAGACCAAACCAACTCAACACAGTGTTTCTGCTTTGCGTTCGATAGGTATTACACCTGATGCGATTGTTCTGCGAAGTGACCGAGAAATTCCTGAATCGGTAAAACGAAAGATTTCACTTATGTGCGATGTTGATTACGAAGGTGTTGTTGCAGCCGTTGATGCACCATCAATTTATGACATACCAAAGGTGATTCACTCCGAAGGTTTGGATACATATGTCGTCAAACGTCTTGGTTTAAAGTGCGGTGAGGTTGTTTGGGGCGAATGGGATGATCTACTAGATAGAGTTCATAATCCAAAAACTCAAGTGAGTGTCGCTTTGGTTGGGAAGTACATAACTTTGCCTGATGCTTATTTATCTGTTACAGAAGCTTTACGTGCTGGTGGTTTTGCAAATTACGCAAAGGTTAATATCAAATGGGTACCAAGTGATGAATGTGCAACAGCTGAGGGAGCCAAGAATCAGTTATCAGATGTTGATGCGATCTGTGTTCCGGGGGGCTTCGGTGTTCGCGGAATTGAAGGAAAATTAGGAGCATTGAAATTTGCCCGTGAAAATAAAATTCCAACTCTTGGGCTTTGCTTAGGGCTACAAATGATGGTTATTGAGATTGCTAGAAATAAGGGCGGGATAGCAGATGCAAATTCAACTGAGTTCGATGAGAAAACTAAGAATCCAGTTATATCTACCATGGCATCTCAGAAAGATATAGTCGCAGGTAAAGCCGATATGGGCGCAAGTATGCGCTTAGGTTTATATGAGGCGATATTAGATAAAGATTCCGTGGTTGCTAATACTTATGGATCACTTTCGGTAAATGAAAGACATCGCCATCGTTATGAAGTAAATAATGATTACCGGGAGCAGATTTTAAAGACTGGTTTAAAGTTCTCCGGATTATCACCTGATAAGCATCTGGTTGAATTCGTAGAGTTACCTATTGATTTACATCCCTATTACGTAGGTACTCAAGCCCATCCCGAGTTTCTTTCAAGACCTACCAGAGCTCACCCATTATTTGCTGGGTTGATCAAAGCTGCTCTCTCCGCTCGTGGCTAATGATTATTTAAGTAATTATTTAAATTTCTTACTTATCGAAAAAGGTTTATCAAAAAATACAGTATCTGCTTATCGCCGTGATCTTGAGCGGCTTTCCTATTATGTTTCACTTAATAAGAGTGAATTGCAAAAGCTCACCGCTGAGGATTTAGTTTTGTACATAGCGTGGCTTCGTGGATTAAATAACATTGATTTTCAGTTGGGTGAATCCTCTGTGGCTAGAAATGTTGTAGCAGTTAGAAATTTCTTTGAATACTTGTTTGTGGAGCATGGGCTGGAAAATGTTGCTAAGTCGATACATCCACCTAAGATTCCAAAGCGATTACCCAAAGCACTATCAATTGAGAATATTGATAATTTTTTGAAGATAGATCGCGTTGATAAATTTGCCGCTAGAGACCGGGCACTTCTGGAGCTTCTTTATGCAACCGGTGGCAGAGTTACTGAGATTATCTCGTTAAAACTTGAGGATATTTCAAAAAGTGAAACTTTCACCTCACTTAGATTAACTGGCAAGGGTGGCAAGCAGAGAGTTGTGCCGATTGGAAAGTTTGCACAAGATGCCGTTGATGAATATTTAGCAAATAGTCGACCAAATCTTGTTAAGGTTGAATCGGTTAAATACTTATTTCTTAATGGTCGTGGTGGTGGATTAACAAGACAAAGCGCTTGGAATATCGTCGCAGCACAAGCTAAATCCGCTGGCATTGAATCTGATTTATCACCACACTCATTGCGACATTCATTCGCAACTCATCTATTAGACGGTGGGGCTGATATTCGCGTTGTTCAAGAGTTGTTAGGACATTCATCCGTAACAACTACCCAAATCTATACTTTAGTTACGATTGACAAGCTGCGCGAAAGTTATGCCAGCGCCCATCCAAGATCTAAATAATTACCGACCGCGCAGGCGACGCGCAATAATACTTTGATCACCTTTTGCTTCAAGATCAGCAATGATTATTGATAAAGATTCTCTAACAATACGACCTCTATCAACTGCTAATCCAAGATCACCTCGGAGAGCTAATCTTGCTTGATCTAAGTCGTAGAGTTCATCCGGTGATAGATAAACCGTAATTTTCTCATCGTGCTTCTCACGACCACTTGGTGATCTATCAAAAGCGGTTGCACGCCTGCGAGGTGTAGTTCTAACCGCACCAGATTTTGATTTGGGTGCTGATTGGGGAAGTGCTTCCATCTCTTCAATATTCTCGCGAGATGAAGGAACTGCACTTAAAGTTGCGGTATTTCTGAATAATTCATCTGCTCCAGGCAAACTTACGCGACGGCTCATTTGGACCCTCCACGGGTAATTAACTCTCGGGCTAAGCGGCGATATGCAGCTGAACCAGTACTGCTGCTTGCATAAACCGTAACTGGCTGACCAGCCACATTAGATTCAGAGAATCGGACAGTTCTTGAAATAATGGTGTCAAATATTTCATCAGGGAACTCTTTATCAATTAACTCAAGAACTTCGCGGGAGTGACCAGTTTTCTTTTCAAACATCGTGGCCAAAATTCCATAGATTGCAAGTTCTGGATTTGTATTCTCCTGGATCTTTTGAATGGTTTTCTTAACAAGTGATAAGCCTAGAACTGCAAAGTACTCACATTCCATCGGAATGATGACGCCATTTGATGCTGTTAGAGCATTAACGGTCAACGTACCAAGGGATGGTGAGCAATCAATTAAAACAACGTCGTATTTATCAATGACAGGTGCTAGTAATTTTCGTAATTTGTGCTCTTTTGCAATCTCTGAAACAAAGGCAGCTTCAGCAGCGGCTAAGTCTTCATGGCCTCTAATGAAATCAAGACCCGGTACGGATGATTTTAAAATGAAATCCTCTAGTTTTGAGTCTGCATCATTAAGAAGGTACCAAATAGAGCCGTACTGCTCACGTAGGGCAGCACCCTTAATTCCTAAACCGGTAGTCATCGATGCCTGCGAATCAAAGTCAATTAATAAAACTCTGCGACCAGTTTCTGCAAGGGCCGCGCCCAGGTTAATAGCTGTGGTTGTTTTTCCTACGCCACCTTTTTGATTAACAACCGAGATAACTCGAGCTGTACCACCTTCAACGATCTTTGGTGGTTCTGGAAAATTCTTGATCTTTCGTCCAAGGACATCAGCTGTTGTAGCCAAGCCCTCTTCTCTAATTTTGGATTTATTGACACCTAAAGTCGATTTAACGTTTTGACGAGATGTCTGCGAAGCGTTTTTAGCCATGTGCGCAACCTATGACGGCGTATGTGCAAAGGCAAGGATGTTGAAGTATCTTTTGCGCATGTCGCAGGAAAATTTAATTCAAGCGCAGGTGCAGCCGCCATCTATCACTGATGGTCGAGTTTCGGGCTTCTCTGTGCATTTGAGCAATTTTGACGGTCCCTTTGACT
>JBIIXT010000008.1:0-23051 GCA_044347205.1 Candidatus Nanopelagicus sp.
GCTTGGTGCAGATGCATTTGTTTACGGTAAGCCAGTAGATAAGTCATTGAAATTTGCTAACGCAAGTGAGGAACTTGGCCAAGTGATTGTTCGCTGGGATCCAAAGAACCCACCAAAAGTTGGCCAAAATGTAACCGTAACTGCTAACCCAGATGTGGTTCACCTATTTGATGCAACTTCAGGTAAGCGCTTAAATTAATTACTAAATTAAAAAAGCCCCACTCCGAAATGAGTGGGGCTTTTTTATTGAATATATTTTAAAAGTTAAGACATAGCCTTTTTTAGATTTTCATCGATAGAAGCTAGGAACTCTTGGGTATTTTGCCATGGCGCATCTTTACTAATTAAGAGTGCAAGATCCTTTGTCATCTTGCCGCTTTCAACTGTTTGAATACAAACTTTCTCTAAACTTTTTGCAAACTCTGCCACTTTTGGAGTGTTATCTAATTTAGCTCGGTGCTCCAGTCCCTGTGTCCAAGCAAAGATAGATGCGATTGGATTTGTAGATGTAGCTTTACCAGCTTGGTGATCGCGGAAGTGGCGTGTAACGGTTCCGTGTGCAGCTTCTGCTTCAACAGTGCGACCATCTGGTGATAATAAAACTGAGGTCATTAAACCAAGTGATCCATAACCTTGTGCCACGGTATCTGATTGCACATCACCATCGTAATTCTTACAAGCCCAGATGTAGCCGCCCTCCCAACGAAGTGAGGTAGCAACCATGTCATCAATTAAGCGGTGATCGTATTCAAGATTTGCTTTTTCAAATTGAGTTTTAAACTCCTTCTCAAAAACTTCCGCAAAGATATCTTTGAAGCGACCATCGTAGGCTTTCAAAATTGTGTTCTTTGTTGATAAAAAGACTGGGTAATTTCTAGCTAAGCCATAATTAAATGAGGCACGTGCAAAATCACGGATTGAATCATCTAGGTTGTACATAGCCATCGCCACACCTGATGATGGAAAATCAAAGACATTAAACTCCATTGGCTTTGAGCCATCAGTTGGTGTGAAAGTTACAGTTAACTTTCCTGGTCCAGGAACAAGAAAATCAGTTGCCTTGTATTGATCACCAAAGGCATGGCGACCAATCACAATTGGTTTAGTCCAATGTGGAATTAATCTTGGAACATTTTTAATAATAATTGGCTCACGGAAAATTACCCCGCCCAAGATATTGCGAATCGTGCCATTTGGGGACTTCCACATCTGCTTCAAATTAAACTCTTTTACGCGAGCCTCGTCTGGGGTAATAGTTGCGCACTTAACACCCACACCATGCTTTTGAATTGCGCGAGCTGAATCAATAGTTACTTGATCATTTGTTGCATCGCGGTACTCGATTCCAAGATCGTAATACTCAAGATTGATGTCAAGGTAAGGCAGGATTAGCGAATCTTTAATGAACTTCCAGATGATTCTGGTCATTTCATCGCCATCTAATTCAACAACTGTTCCTTCGACCTTGATCTTATTCATGTATTTCCTTTTCTCGATTTAACTTTGATGTTAAAGGTATATTTATTAAAGAGTTAGTACATCCGCTTGTTTGGCGCGCACAGCCTCAGCTGCAACCTTTAATGAGGCTAGCTCATCGGTGGTTAGATCAGTTTCAACAACTTTGATCACACCGCTCTTACCAATCATCGCTTCAACACCAAGGTAGACGCCGCTGATTCCGTATTGGCCATCAACCCAAGCACATACTGGCATTACCGCTTTTGAATCCTCAATTACCGCTTTTGCCATTCGGGCAGCTGCAGCCGATGGTGCATAGTAAGCAGATCCAGTTTTTAGTAGGCCAACAATTTCTGCCCCACCATTTCGAGTTCGATCTACTAACTCTGCAATTTCATCGGATTTTAAAATATCAGAAAGTGGTTTGCCATTTACTGTGCAGCGGCTTGGAACTGGCACCATGGTTTCACCGTGTGAGCCTAAAGTTAGAGTTGCTACTGCAGATACTGCAACGCCAACTTTTTCTGCAACAAAGTTAGTAAAGCGAGCGGTATCTAACATGCCAGCTTGTCCCATAACTCTATTTTTTGGAAAGTTAGTTGCGATTTGAGCGAGTGCAGTCATTTCATCTAATGGATTTGAAACCACAATGATTACCGAATTCGGTGAGTGCTTTGCAATATTTTCTGCAACACCGCGAACAATTCCGGCGTTAACACCAATTAAATCCATTCGGCTCATACCGGGCTTGCGTGGCAGGCCAGCTGTAATAACTACGACATCTGAGTTCGCAGTTTTCTCATAACCGCCACCTTCAGCAGTAGTGGTGGCACCAATTACCTTTGTTTCAAATCCTTCAACGCTTCGAGATTGATTAATATCTAATGCCAAACCCTCTGGCTTGCCTTCAACAATGTCAGTAAGTACTACCGTTTCAAATATGTCGTACTCTGCTAATCGAAGTGCGGTAGTTGATCCGTAAAATCCAGCGCCAACAACAGTTACTTTTCCAGATCTGCTCATTTAATCTCCTAAGTTCAGGTGCAATATTACCGAGCATCTGGCAGTGATAATGCCATCACAAATAAGAGGGCACAGATCGTGAGCGGCAGCACCAGTTCGATACCTCGTTTGACCTGAGATTGCGAGAATCTGGCCAAAATAAAGATGCTGGCGCTAAGTGAAATGATAATTGATCCAGTTCGGACCGCTCCGCTGATGCCGATAACAATTCCGATCGCGACAACTATTAACGAAAATCTGCGCAGCTGATCTAAAGTAAAGCTCTCTCTCATGCTTTTGCTAATTCTATTAAGTTACTTAACAACATAGCTCGAGTCATTGGCCCAACTCCCCCAGGCATCGGCGCAAAGTACGAGGCGACCTGCGTAATAGTTGGATCAACATCACCTAATAATTGCGCACCACTTCTGGTGATGCCAACATCAATAACAACTGCGCCTGCCTTAACCATCTCTGGCTTAATGAAGTGAGTCTTGCCAATCGCAGCAATTACTACATCTGCATTCTTTAACAATTGATCCAAATTATTTGTGGCGGTGTGCGCCAATGTCACAGTTGCATTAACTGCTTTCTGAGATAACAAAATTGATAATGGCCGGCCAACGGTGGTGCCACGACCAATAATTAAGACTGCCTTACCGCTTAAATTTATTTTGTACTCAGTAAGTAAGCTAAGAATTGCCTTTGGTGTGCAGGGGATAATGGTTTTCGTATCTAATACTAATTTACCTAAATTATTTGGGTGTAAACCATCTGCATCTTTTTTAGGATCAACTGTTGCCAAAACTTTCTGAGCATCAACACCTGCTGGCAACGGCAGTTGCACAATAAATCCAGTGCAATTTGCATCTTTATTTAATTGCTCTACTGCCGCCAAAATTTCCTTCTCACTCGCACTCTCTGGTAGATCAATTCGAATTGAGGCAATACCCACATCAGCGCAATCTCGATGCTTTCCGGCAACATATGAAACTGAACCTGGATCTGATCCAACTAAAATTGTGCCAAGGCCAGGTGGCTTAGCCAATTGCTTAACGGAGTCGCTAATCTGGGACTTAATCCGCTGCGCTAGCGACTTGCCATCTAATATCTGCGCACTCATCTGGCAACCCTACCTTTATTGTTAATTAAGTTTATTAATTTAGGAAGATAAATCTGAATCAATAGCGCCAAGAGCAGTTGAGTGGCAATAATCCAACTTGCTCGGGCAATATTTACGCCAACTGGTGACATATTAGCTGTGATCAATGAGCCAGAACTTAACGCACTAACTGCCGCAAAGCCTGCAACTGAAATTACCACAAAGCGCAAAATACTTTGTCGTTTGATTTTGATAAAGGTGTTAGCGCGCAGTAAAACTCTTAAATTTAGCCAGCCATAAATAAAGATCATAATTGTTGGTAGCGCAAGCCAAGTGATCTCACCACTTGGTAGAGCAGCAAGAACTGGAATAGCCGGAATTTCGCGCAGTGAGAAAGCTAATGGTGAGATTTCTGTATTAGCACCAAGGAAGATTCCGGCTCCAAAGATATAGCTCAGGGTGGCAATAAATACATTTGGTAGGTATGCCAATTGCAAAAGCAAAAGAAGTGTTCCGCCAATTATTCCAGGTTGCAATACCACCGTTAGATTCTTAGCGGTTTCAAAATTAATAATTAGTGAGGTGGTAAAGACTAGGCCGGCAATACCTAGCATCACCAAAAAAAGATTAATCGGTAGTTTTAAACTCTTTGCTGTATTAACTGATGTTGTTGATAAAATCAGTATTAACAGAAGAGTTAGTGGCCCGCGCCGCCAATCAATGCTGGCCTGTGTATTTGAAGCAACGATCGCAAGTAGGCAGTAGATAATTAAGTACCAAAGGATGAAGTAGCTTCTAGTGGATTTGTGATCACCTATTCGTTCAACAGATCTGCGAAAGCCAATTCGTATTGCAAGTGCTGGAAGAAGTAGGGCTCCTATTGGTAACAAGGAAAGATAGCCAGTCATCGACTCACTTGAAACATTAAAGGGAGTTAAGTGGGATCCAAGCCAAAGCCAGATTGCTGCTCGCATTGGATCAGATGTGCTTCCATAAGTACTACCAGCGGTAGCCCAAGCAAATAATGTTATAAAGGCAATTGGAAATAAAATTAAGATGGTAGATCTGATAACTTGCTGCAGCGTTACGATAATTGCACGCGCAACCATTAGATTCCTATCTGCTTTTATTTCCCATTCAAAATCTTACGCATCAAGTTAGCGGTTTCACTTGGTGTTTTACCAACCGCAACACCGACCGCCTCTAAAGCTTCTTTCTTGGCAGCTGCAGTTCCTGATGATCCAGAAACAATTGCGCCAGCATGTCCCATAGTTTTGCCCTCTGGAGCGGTAAATCCGGCAACATACCCAACTACTGGCTTAGTTACATACTCTTTAATAAATGCAGCGGCGCGCTCTTCGGCATCACCACCAATTTCACCGATCATCACAATCGCCTCTGTTTCAGGATCATCTTGGAAGGCGCGCAAGCAATCAATATGAGTTGTTCCAATAATTGGATCGCCACCAATTCCAACCGCAGTTGTAAAACCAAAATCACGTAACTCATACATCATCTGATAGGTCAATGTGCCAGATTTAGAAACTAAACCAATCTTTCCAGGACCAGTTATATCTGCTGGAATAATTCCGATATTAGATTTTCCGGGGCTGATAATTCCTGGACAGTTAGGTCCCAAAATTCTGGTTGTTCCTTTACTTTCGGCGTAGGCATAAAAGGCTGCAGCATCATGAACTGGAATTCCTTCAGTAATTACTACAACAAATGGCATCTTCGCATCTACGGCATCAATTACTGCAGCCTTAGCAAACTTAGGTGGTACAAAAACTACAGATGCATTTGCACCAGTTGCTGCCATCGCCTCTGCTACAGAGTTAAACACTGGAATTTGTGCGCCATCCATATCAACTACTTGACCACCTTTACCAGGTGTTACGCCACCAACAATTTTGGTGCCAGCTTTAAGCATTCGCTTGGTGTGCTTAGTTCCTTCAGAACCAGTCATGCCTTGCACAATTACTTTGCTGTTTTCATTAATAAAAATTGCCATTATTTTGCTGCCAACTCTGCTGCTTTAGCAGCTGCGCCATCCATGGTGTCTAACTGTTGAACAAGTGGGTGCGCTGCATCATTAAGAATCTTGCGACCTTCAATTACGTTGTTGCCATCAAGGCGAACCACAATCGGCTTAGTTGCTTTACTTCCTAGAATTTCAAGTGCCTGCACGATGCCGTTTGCCACTGCATCACAAGCAGTTATGCCTCCAAAAACATTTACAAAGACGCTTCGCACATCAGGATCACCCAAAATAATTGATAAACCATTTGCCATTACTTCAGCGGACGCGCCTCCTCCAATATCTAAGAAGTTAGCGGGTTTAACCCCGTACTTCTCACCAGCGTAAGCAACAACATCAAGTGTGCTCATGACTAAGCCAGCACCATTTCCAATAATGCCGACCTGGCCATCTAGTTTTACATAATTAAGGTTTTTCTCTTTTGCTAAAGCTTCTAATGGATTTGTTGATGCATGATCAATTAGTGATTCATGTTTTGGTTGTCTAAAATCAGCATTCTCATCTAATGTAACTTTGCCATCGAGTGCCACAACTTTGCCATCTTGTGTTTTAACAAGTGGATTGATCTCCATCAATGTCGCGTCTTCGGCAACAAATGCTGCCCATAACTTAATTAGAACATCAGCTACTTGCTCCTGCACATCTGCTGGAAACTGGCCGCTCTTTGCAATCTCTAATGCCTTAGCCTTATCAATTCCCTGATTTGGATCAATACCAACTCTGGCCAACTTCTCTGGCGTCTTATGCGCTACCTCTTCGATCTCCATGCCACCAGCAACTGATGCCATCACTAAAAAGTTTCGATTAGCGCGATCTAATAAAATTGCCATGTAGTACTCAGCGGCAATCGGTGCGGCTTGGGCAATCATTACTTGATGAACGGTGTGACCTTTAATATCCATTCCTAAAATTGCTTTTGCTTTCTCCTTGGCATCGGCTGCATTTTCTGCAAGCTTTACACCGCCAGCTTTACCGCGGCCACCAATTTTTACTTGTGCTTTAACAACAACCTTGCCACCTATTTTTGCAGCAGCTGCTTCAGCAGCTTCAGCCGTCGCAGCAACTGCGCCAGCTAATACCGGAATTTGATGCGCCTCAAATAAATCGCGCGCTTGATACTCAAATAAATCCACGGCGTGATCTTAATGATAAAACTTAGATATTTATAATTTCTCGACTGGCGCATACCGAAGAAGTAAGCGTTTCTCACCAAATGAGCCAAAATCAATAGTTGCCTCAGCCCGATCGCCTTCGCCTGTAACTAAGACAACAGTTCCTAAACCAAATGTGTCATGTGATACACGTTCACCAACTGCTAATTGAATAGTCGTGCTTGAACTTCGGCCAGTTGCCTTTGGGGCTGAAAAATTTCGATTTCGGTTGACCGAACTTTTTATTGGTGAAGATTTTTCGACAACCTCATTCCATTCAATAACTGAATCTGGAATCTCTGATAGAAATCTTGAAGGTGGGTTGTAGTTCGGTGCACCCCATGCGGATCGGTATTCAGCGCGAGTTATAAATAGATTCTCACGTGCTCTAGTTAATCCAACGTATGCAAGTCTTCGCTCCTCTTGCAGCTCCTCTGGATCACCAAGGGTTCGCGAATGTGGAAATACGCCCTCCTCCATGCCAGTTAGAAAAACCGTTGGAAACTCTAAGCCCTTAGCGGTGTGTAAGGTCATCATGGTAACTACGCCGCCATGATCTTCACCGTCTGGAATTTGATCAGCATCTGCAACAAGTGAGACATCTTCTAAGAATCCAAGTAATGAAATCTCATCACCTTCATCAACTTCACCCTCTTCATACTCAGTTGCAACTGCAACTAACTCTTCCAAGTTTTCTACTCGCACTTCATCTTGTGGATCAGAGCTATCGGTTAGCTCAGTGAGCAAACCAGATTGTTCAAGAACTGCTTGGGCAATTACCGATGGTCTGGTCTTTGCCTCTACTAACGTTTGAAGAGATTGTATTAACTTAACAAATTCAATAATAGATGCACTTGCGCGCGCTGCGATCTCCTGATTTTTTTCAACCTCACAAAGTGATTGCCAGAAAGTTAAGCTATTTGAAGTGGCATGTAAATCAATTAAATCTAAGGCACGATCGCCAATGCCTCGCTTTGGTGTATTAATAATGCGTCGTAGTGAAACCTCATCCTCTGGATTAACCAAAATTCTTAAGTAAGCTAGAAAATCTTTAACTTCACGGCGTTCATAGAATCGAACACCACCGACTACTTTATAAGCCAGAGCGCTGCGCAGAAATACCTCTTCAAATACTCGAGATTGTGCATTGGTTCGATAAAAAATTGCAGTGTCCCCTGGATTAGATTTACCAGCATCTCTTAATTTAGCGATCTCATTAACTACAAATTGCGCCTCATCATGTTCACTCTCGGCAACATAACCAATTAATGCTGGGCCAGCACCAGCCTCAGACCAAAGGTTTTTCTCTTTTCGATTTTCATTATTAGAAATAACTGAATTCGCTGCTGAGAGAATGTTTTGAGTTGATCGGTAATTTTGTTCAAGCAGAATAGTTTTAGCATCCGGATAATCCGCTTCAAACTGCAAAATGTTTCGGATATTAGCCCCTCTAAAGGCATAAATGGATTGATCAGCATCACCAACTACGCAAAGCTCGGCAACTGGAAATCCATCTCGTAGATCACCAACTAACTCTTTAATCAAAATATATTGGGCGTGATTTGTATCTTGGTACTCATCTACCAAGATGTGACGAAAACGTGATCGATACTTTGCTCTGGCCTCAGGATAGCGCTGCAAAACCTCTACCGTCTTGGAAATTAAATCATCAAAATCCATTGAGTTAGCACCGCTTAATCGTTTTTGATAGATGGCGTAGACATCAGCAATTATTTGATCAAATTGATTTTTACTTTGATTTAAGAAATCAGCTGGCCCCATTAATTCATTTTTAGCAGAGGAGATAATTGATTGCACAGCACGTGGGGCATAGCGCTTGGCATCTAAATTCATATCACGCATTACCAAGGTAATTAATCTAAGAGAATCACTTTGATCGTAAATAGTAAAGGTATTGGAATAGCCAAGCAGTTGTGCCTCTTTGCGCAGAATACGAACACATGCAGAGTGAAATGTGGATACCCACATGCTTCGGGCACGATCGCCAACTAACTCTGCAACTCGCTCTTTCATTTCACCAGCTGCTTTATTTGTGAATGTGATTGCCAAAACCTCATACGGTGCCACATTTCGCTTTGCAAGCAAATATGCAATTCGTCTAGTTAATACCCGGGTCTTTCCAGATCCAGCACCAGCTACTACTAGCAAGGGGGATCCAGAGTGGGCAACCGCCTCTGATTGCTGTGGATTTAATCCATCAGTTAAAGCATCAGTTAGTGCAGACATATCCGCAATCCTATCTGCGGTTCTGACAGAAGAGTGTGTGCGGTAATCTTTCGCAAATGGAACCAATTGCCGATAGTGAAATTGAGCGAGTTTTAGTTGTTACTGCCCACCCAGATGATTGTGATTTCGGCGCAGCTGGCACGATAGCAAAATGGAGTGCAGCAGGAATCAAAGTTTCTTACTGCATTTGCACAAATGGTGATCAAGGTGGTGAGGATCCAAATGTTCCTCGAGATGAGATGCCAAAAATTCGCCAGCGTGAGCAGCGCGACGCCGGTAAAGCAGTTGGTGTTGAAGATATAACTTTCTTAAATTATCGTGATGGTTGGTTAGTGCCAACAATTGAGTTGCGAAAAGATATTGTTAGGCAAATTCGAATTACTCGTCCGCAGCGGATGTTAATTCAATCGCCAGATCGCAACTGGGATAGATTATTTGCATCCCACCCTGATCACATGGCGGCGGGTGAGGCGGCAATTCAAGCTGTTTATCCAGACTCTAGAAATCCATTTGCCTTTGAAGATTTACTAAAAGAAGAAGGGCTAGAGCCATGGCGGGTAAGAGAGGTTTGGGTTATGTCCTCGCAATCACCTGATCACTTTGTTGATATCACTGATGTATTTGATAAGAAGATGCAGGCCCTACACGCACATGTTAGCCAAACCGCTCACAATCCTGATTTAGAAAAAATGGTTCGTGAATGGGGCGAGAAGAATGCCGCTGCAAACAATTTAGCTGAAGGAAAAATTGTAGAAGTTTTTAAGATTGTAAATACAAATTAACGAACAGTTGCTTTTTCAATTGCAATTTTTACTTTAGGTCGACCAACCTCACTACCTTCAACAGTTCCCGTTGCGACTACCGCCTTTACAATCTCTAGCCCTTTAGTGACTCTGCCCCAAACTGTGTAATAGGGATCAAGAGTTGTGTCCTCTGCCATGATAAAGAATTGAGAACCGTTGGTATTTTTGTTGACGAGCTCACCGTTTTCTACTCTGGTTGAGTTCGCCATTGCTACTGTACCTGCTGGATAATTATTCATTACTGGCTTTGGTAAATTCTCATCAGTAAATTGAAACGCCGGACCACCGTAACCAGAATCAGTTGGATCACCACATTGCAATAGTGCAGCATTGCCCGTGTTAATCATCCGATGACAAATGGATTGATCATAAAACTTTGCTTTAACTAAACCACTTAACATTGAAAGCGTAACTGGTGCTTTTTTAGCAAATGCTTCAATCACAATGTCGCCGCAGTTAGTACTAAATGTAATTACTCTATTTTTATCAAATTTCTGTAGTTTTGGAATTGCCACTTTTATTTCTCGATGACCAACCGCTTTACTTTGCTTGCAGGTAACTTTAACCTCATTATTATTTGCCACTGGTTTATTACTTGGCTTTGGCGCAGCTGTTGCAACACTTGGAAATACTGCCGATGAAAGAAAAATTACAGCAAAGGCTGCCAGGATTTTTCTACTAGTCATCATGGGTAAAGTTTAAGTTAAATTCTTACTTCTCTTACCAATTTTCCTTAAAAAGGGCATTTACAAGTGATACTTTCAGTTCTTTCTAAGGTTGAACAACAACTTCAACCCGTTGAAACTCCTTTAGATCTGAGTAGCCAGTCATGGCCATAGACCTGCGTAGGGCGCCAAATAAATTCATGGTGCCATCTGAAGTATGTGAAGGTCCATTTAATACTTGCTCTAATGAGCCAATGCTTGCAACCTGAACTCGGTTTCCTCTTGGCAATTGTGCGTGGTGTGCTTCTAATCCCCAGTGCCAACCAAGGCCTGGTGCATCAGTTGTACGCGCAAGTGGTGAACCCATCATTACTGCATCCGCCCCACATGCGATGGCTTTTGCAATCTCACCACTGTTACCTACTGAACCATCGGCAATTACATGAACGTAGCGACCACCAGACTCTTCTAAGTATTCACGGCGAGCAGATGCAACTTCAGCAACGGCAGATGCCATTGGAACTGAGATTCCTAAAACAGTTTTTGTGGTGTGGGCGGAGCCGCCACCAAATCCAACTAAAACACCAGCTGCGCCAGATCGCATCAAGTGAAGTGCGCCTTGAGCAGTTGCTACGCCACCAACAATTACTGGCACATCTAATTCGTAAATAAACTTCTTTAGATTAAGCGGCGCCGTCGCCTCTGATACGTGCTCTGCTGAGACGGTAGTTCCGCGAATTACAAATATGTCTACGCCCGCTTTAATAACCGCTTCGTGAAACTCTGCGGTGCGTTGTGGTGAGAGTGCGCCAGCTACACATACGCCAGCTTCTCGAATTTGTGCAATTCGCTCTTTAATTAATGTTGGTTGAATTGGTGCGGCGTAAATTTCTTGCATTTTTTGAATTGCTTTATCTGCGGGCAACTTTGCCATCTCGGCTAATTTTTTCTCAGCATCTTCATATCTAGTCCAAATGCCTTCAAGATTTAATACAGCTAAGCCACCAGCTTTTCCAATTTCAATTGCAGTTGTTGGTGAGACAACTGAATCCATCGGCGCAGCTAAGAATGGAAGTTCAAATTTGTATGCATCGATTTGCCATGTGATGGAGACCTCATGTGGGTCGCGAGTACGTCTGCTTGGAACTATTGCAATATCATCAAATGAATATGCGGGGCGAGCGCGCTTACCGGGGCCTAATTCAATATCTAACACGTGCCGAAGCGTATCGGGAATAAAGGGATGCTCAGTCGGGTTTAACCACCTGTGAACGAGAATTCCAAGGCGCTACGTCCAATCGCTTCCTCATGGGAGTGGCAATTTTCTGCTGCCTGTAAAGATCTGCCATCTGAAACATTTTTTCACCCAGATGGGGAACGTGGTCCATCTCGCAAAAATAGAATTAAAAATGCGAAAGCAATTTGTGGTCGATGCCCAGTTATTCAAGAGTGTTTAAAACATGCATTAGATGTGCAGGAGCCTTTTGGAATTTGGGGCGGCGCAAGTGAAGAAGAGCGCTCAGACTTACTTACCGTGCGTAAATTTAACTCGAGCTTAGCCTCTTAAATCCCAAGCCTTCACACCGCCTGCTACACCTGCACTATTTGGAATTATCACAACTTTATAATCAAAGCTTTTTAATGCACTTTTGCTAATACGTTGGGCATTTCCACCACCGATATACAACCTATCCCAAACAATCATTGGGTAGAGCTCTTGAATCAAACTTTTTACCCGCCTAGACCACAGTTGATTACCCATGCGTTTGCGGGTTTGCTCACCAATCCAGGCATCAATTGTTTTACCGACTCGAATTGTGGTGTGAGAAATTTCTAGATGAGTTGCTAGCACGCCATTATTAAAAATAGCCGAACCAAGTCCGGTACCAAAGGTAAAGACTGTTTCCAAGCCTTTGCCAGTTATTACCGCTGCGCCATGAACCTCGGCATCATTTAAAACTAGTACCGGTAATTTTAATTTCTTTTGCAAAGCTTGCTGTATATCAAAGCCAAACCATTTATTTTTAAGCCCTTGATCTACTGCAGTTCTTGGACCACCTGCATTTATGTAATGTGGAATAACAACAACTTTGCCATCGCGGATCATGCCAGGCAAGCCAACGGTTACTCGATTTATTTTTGGGCCAACCTTAATAAAGCCTTCAATAATTGAGATTAATCGATTGGGTGAAAGTGGGTAAGGTGTTTTTAAATAAGGAAATTCAATTAAAACTTTGCCAGTACTAGAAAGCACTGAGGCTTTGATTCCAGTACCACCGCAATCTATCGACAGCGTATTAGCTGATGATCTAGCGGTGGCTTTCATAGAATCAAAGCCTAGTATTACTTTTGAATGCTTTACTAATTAGTGAGAGTGTCCGCCTGCACCATGTGAGTGACCATGTCCGGCTGCTTCCTCTTTCTTATCCTCTGGTGTTTCAAATACCAGAGCTTCAGTTGTAATAAACATTGCTGCAATTGAGGCAGCATTTGCCAGCGCTGAACGAGTTACCTTAACTGGATCAATCACACCCTCTTTTACAAGATCGGTGTACTGATCTGAGTAAGCGTTGTAACCCTCATTAGGTTTCATCGTGCGAACCTTTGAGACAACTACGTAACCCTCTTGGCCAGCATTCTCAGCGATCCAACGAAGTGGCTCATCACATGCTTTACGCACTAAACGAACACCAACTGCGCGATCTCCTTCAAAACCTAAATCATTTTCTAGTACTGATGCCGCATGAACTAATGCAGCGCCACCACCGACAACAATTCCTTCTTCAACTGCTGCGCGAGTTGCAGAGATAGCATCTTCTAGTCGGTGCTTCTTCTCTTTTAACTCAACCTCAGTGTGTGCTCCAACTTTGATTACGCAAACTCCGCCAGCAAGCTTTGCAACACGCTCTTGAAGTTTTTCGCGATCCCAATCAGAATCAGTATTTTCAATCTCACGACGAATTTCAGTCACTCGAGAAGCAACCTCTGCTTTATCGCCAGCGCCATCAATAATGGTTGTGTTGTCCTTGGTAATCACAATGCGACGAGCCTTACCTAACATTGCGATATCAATTTGCTCAAGCTTTAAGCCCACTTCGGCTGAGATAACTTGGCCACCGGTCAGAATTGCAATGTCTTGCAACATTGACTTACGTCGATCACCAAAGCCAGGTGCTTTAACAGCAGCTGATGCGAAGGTGCCGCGCATGCGGTTAACAACTAAAGTTGAAAGTGCTTCACCATCTACATCTTCAGCAATAATTAAAAGTGGCTTACTTGCTTGGGCTACCTTTTCAAGAACTGGCAGAATCTCAGATAATGCTGAAATCTTTTGACCAGAGATCAAAATATAAGCATCCTCTAAAACTGTCTCCATACGATCAGCATCAGTAACAAAGTAAGGAGAGATATATCCCTTATCAAATTGCATACCTTCAGTGAAATCTAATTCAAGGCCAGTTGTAGATGACTCTTCAACTGTAATCACGCCATCTTTGCCAACTTTATCCATCGCTTCGGCAATTAGATCACCGATTGCTTTATCTTGGGCAGAGATAGTTGCTACATCAGCAATTTGTGCCTTGCCATTTACTGCTGTTGAGTTCTTACGAAGTGCTTCAGTTAATGCACTTACCGCTTGCTCAATTCCGTACTTAAGCTCCATAGGTTGGGCGCCTGCTGCAAGATTGCGAAGTCCCTCTTTCACCATAGCTTGGGCTAAGACGGTAGCTGTGGTTGTGCCATCACCAGCAACATCATTAGTTTTCTCAGCAACCTGCTTAACAAGTTGAGCGCCCATATTTTCAGCTGGATCTGATAACTCGATCTCTTTTGCAATTGTCACACCATCGTTTGTAATTAAAGGTGCACCATAGCTCTTTGCGATAACTACATTTCGACCCTTAGGTCCAAGTGTTACCTTAACTGTGTCAGCAAGAATATTGACACCGCGCTCCATCGCGCGACGAGCTGCTTCATCAAATTGAAGTGATTTACCCACGATTACTTCTTCTCAATAATTGCAAGTACATCACGAGAGGAAAGTACTAAGTACTCCTCATTGTTGTACTTAACTTCAGTTCCGCCGTACTTGCTGTAGAGAACAACATCGCCAGCTTTAATATCAAGTGGAATTCGATTTCCATTTTCAAAACGTCCTGGACCTACTGAGAGCACAGTGCCCTCTTGTGGTTTTTCCTTTGCAGTATCTGGAATAACTAATCCAGATGCAGTCTTTTGTTCTGCTTCATTGGCTTTAACAACAATGCGATCTTCTAGTGGCTTAATTGAAATTGCCATGGTGATAACTCCTTCTAGTTGCGGTTTCGTTGAACTTCGCTCTCAGTTTGCCTTTAGGCTTAATTAGCACCCGAGGCCTGAGAGTGCTAAAGCCAACTTTAAAGGGGTATCTGCCCGCCTGCAACTTGTAGGTTAATTACCAGATGACTTGCGTGATACCAGCGGCGGAATCGGCTGATATGCCGGTTTGAGAGGGCTTTATCCCCTCACTTATCGCAAGGCTTCCAAGAGCAGCCACCATCGCTCCATTGTCGGTACAAAGCCCCGCCGGTGGAATTCGAAGCCTGATCTTGGCCAGAGCGCAGCGCCGGGCAGCCAACTCACGTAACCTGCTGTTGGCAGCTACCCCGCCAGCAATTACTAAATTTTCAATCCCACTCTCTTTACAAGCAGCAATTGATTTTTGTAACAACACATCAACAACTGCTTCTTGAAAAGATGCGGCAACATCGGCTTTCTTATAATTTGGAGTTTGTTGTAGATATCTAGCAACCGCAGTTTTTAAGCCAGAAAATGAGAAATCATATTGATGCGCAGCTAAATCATTGGAATGGGTCAATCCTCTAGGAAAACTTATTGCATCCTTATTTCCTGATTTTGCCTCTCGATCAATAGCTGGTCCACCTGGAAAGCCAAGCTCCATAATTCGCGCAATCTTATCGAAGGCCTCACCTGCTGCATCATCAATCGTTGCGCCCTTAACAATTACATCATTTACTAAATTATTAACTTGCAAAATAGAGCTATGGCCACCACTTACCAATAAGGCAATACTTGGCGCAATCTTTTCATCATTATCTAAAGCATCAACTGCAATGTGTGCAGATAAATGATTAACACCGTATAAAGGTTTATTTAAAGCAAGTGCCAACCCAGATGCACTGCTAACGCCAACTAATAGAGCGCCAATTAATCCAGGACCTGCTGTTACAGCAAGCCCATCAATATCTGCAATCTTTACCTTTGCATCCTGCAGCGCCTGCGCAATTACTTGCTGCATCGCTTCTAGATGCGCCCTACTTGCTACCTCGGGCACAACGCCGCCAAATCTGGCATGCAGGTCAACACTTGATGAGATTATATTTGCTAGTAACTCTCGCCCGCGCACAATTCCAACAGCGGTTTCATCACAGGATGTTTCAATTCCTAAAACTAGTGGCTGCATTACAACTCTTTTCGCATAATGATTGCGGTTAGTCCAGGTCCATAATAATTTTGGCGGCGGGAAATCTCGGTGAAGCCATTTTCTATATAAAGTGGCAGCGCCTCTTCATTTCCTACCCGAACCTCAAGCATGATGGCCTCAGCTTTTTTAACCCTTGCCCAATTAATTAATCGCTTTAAAAACTCGCGGCCAATACCTTTGCGGCGGTGTTCGGGTGAAACAGTAATTGTGTGAACATCTGCAAAATCTGATAAGTAATAGATGCCTGCATAACCAATTAACTCACCATTAGATTCAGCGGCAATGTAATAAGCACTCTTTGGCGCCTTAGCGAACTCCTCTTTAAATTGCGCAGGACTCCAACCAGATTTGCCGTAAACGGCCTTCTCCATTGCAACGGCTGGCACTAAATCAATTGCAGTGAACTCGCGAAACTTCACATTTTCTGGCAGCGGGTGCGCATCAGGCTTTCTGACATAAATGGGTTGATCAATTGAAGCATTACTTAGTGCAATTTTTGCCAGAGCAACTGGATCTGGAAAGTAATCACCCTCATTAAAAACTTTAACTCCAATTTTTTCAATCTCAGAAGCTTTACCAACTTGAGCCTCATTAATTCGCTTACCATTTTCATACCTTGCCCAAAAACGTTCTTTGCGCCGGGCATCAGTTGAAACTATAAAATCCTTTTCTTTATTTTGCTCTGCCAGATTAAATGCCATCGCATCAAGTGAGCAAACCCCATGCCACTTAATACCAATTCCCAATGCAAAACTTTGTGCAAATGCAATGCCGACTCGAAGCCCAGTAAAGGGTCCTGGTCCCATGCCCACGGCAACTAAATCGATTCCTACATTTAACTTCAAAGCTTTTTCAACTAAAACTGGTAGAACTTCACCATGGGCAAGTGGATCTTCGTGAAACTCATTAAACAAAACTTTATCGCCGGCGATTAAAGCAACAGATGTGCGTGAAGTTGAAGTATCAATAGCTAATACTGTGCTCATAATTTAAAGTGTGCCCAACGTGTGCCAACACCATTAATCTCTATCTCTCGCTCATCCTCATTAGTAGTCATTGAAATTTTAATGTCTAGGTACTGATCACTTAGCTGAGTAATAAAATCCTTGCCCCATTCAATTACAAATACGCTACTTGGTAGATAGCTTTCAAAATCTAAATATGCAAAGGTATTTATCCCACTATCTAATAAACGGTAGGCATCAATATGGATAAAGTTTGGTGCACCTTTATGGATTCGACTAATCACAAAGGTAGGTGAAGTTACATTTTCTATCCCTAAAGCAGCAGCGATGCCTTGGGTTAACACCGTCTTGCCAGCACCAAGTTCGCCGGTTAAAACAACCACATCCCCACTTTTTAATTGCTGACCAATTTTATTTCCCAATTGATGCATCTGTGTAAGTGAATCAACTGAGATCTTCATAAGGAGGTTAGTTTAGCGAGAAAGAAAAAGGGCCCCGATCGCTCGAGGCCCTCTTAACTTATTTAGTAATTATTGACGGAACTTGAGCATTGGTGGCTCAAAGTTTGGATCAATAAATAGGTTTGCATCATTCTTGATAGCAGCCTTAGCTGTTGTCATTGAAGGAAGCTTTCCTGTTTTGGCAGCTGCTGCAGCCAACTTAGCAACCGCAAGAACTTGCGAGGCTGAGTAGTTACAGTGTCCAATTCCATTTGGTGCATTGGCTGGTGTAACTGCGCCAGATGCATCAAATGTTGTGTAGCTCTCTGCTGGCTTATTCCAGATATTTAGCAGCATATTAGCTTTCGCAGTACCGGCAGATAATGCTGCTGCGTATTGCTTGTTCAGGTAAGTAACTGCGCCACCCGGTGTGATGTGATCAGCTGCTGCAGCAAGAGTAATTGTTGGAACTTCAATCTTGCCTTGCAGTTGATACATAGA
The DNA here is from genome assembly GCA_044347205.1 of Candidatus Nanopelagicus sp. Taxonomy (GTDB): domain Bacteria; phylum Actinomycetota; class Actinomycetes; order Nanopelagicales; family Nanopelagicaceae; genus Nanopelagicus. The sequence goes on from JBIIXT010000008.1 coordinate 17,858, forward strand.
ATTTAACTTAGCGACAGCTGCTGGGTTTGCAGTTACCTTTGGTGCTAAGAATTGCAAGTATCCAACCATGCCGTTTCTTGCAGTTCCACCAGAAAGTGCTGCTACGTAGATTTCTGCATTATCACCTAGGCGGGTTGCGAAGTTGGTTTTGCTGTTGTCATAGACAACACCACCAGCACGAACCTCCATATCGTAATTTGCAAGAACAGCTAATGTTGCAGCTTCTGCTCCGTTCTCAAGAACAGCAAGTGCTGGGGAAAGTGCATTAGCAAATGTTGACTCAAGCGGTCCAACTGGGCCAGTTGATTCATCATAAGTCTTTGATTGAGTTGAGATTCCAGAGACTAATCCAAGTAGCAAAATTGCAGCTCGAACTGGAATTGCCTTCAAGGTATCTGGAACTGTTGAAGTTGTTGGCCATGCTGGTCTAACTGGGTCAGCTGTAATTGCTGCCTTTAACTCAAGCAATGTTCTAAGCACGGTGCCTAAATCAGCGTACATCTCTAGCTTGCCAGCATCTCCTGGTGAGTAGTTTGTGCCCTTAATTGCTGGGTTAAAGAATGTTTTCATTCCCCATAAGAAATCTCCAGCCATTGTGATCTGTGATTGTGCAGAGTCAGCAATACACATTGGAAGGACTGCATCAATTGCACCTGAGTACTGCTCAGCAAATGCCTGCGCAGTTAAGCCACCAAGTGAGTTACCCCAGGCAACAACCTTGCTCACCTTTGAGTACTTATCTTTAGCTGCTTGTAGAACTTGGAATGCTCCGTCTACGCCTTCTTCAAGACTCCAACCTTGTGAGCTAACACCTGAACCAGCAAGAGCAAAGCCCTGCTTAAGTAGTGAATTTGCAACTGTTAAGGATGGTGCAACCTCTGGTGAGTAATCAATTAGTGAACCTGCTGGTGCAATTACTGGAATTGGCGGCAGATTTACGTTGTTACGGATTCCATGTGAGTACACATATAGAGTGCCGTTAAAGTTTGCTGGCATTCTGATTTCAAACTTTGCACCATTGTCATCAGTACCTGTACAAGTTTCAACCTTTGTGGCTGCCTTAGTACAAGTAAGTGTTGCAGCTTGTGCTACAGATGGCACAGCTACTGTAAATACAGCAACTAGTGCAGATGAAACTAGGGCGACTAAGCCCTTCTTAACAAATGTGTTTTTCATTAGTTATTTGGTATCCCGTTCTTTGGAATTGATTTACGAACAAAGGTTGACGCTGTAACAGGACCTGATGTGGAATCAGTTGTGTAAAGCGTTAACTTTCCGCCAAATGGCTTTAGCTCACCCTTGGTATTTAATTGACCAAGCCAATAGCCGTTGTAACCAACACGACTAGTTGCTGAGAAATTAAGTGGTGCAAGTCCAGCACTGGCAAAAGTTGAACCCTTTGTGTCGATAGCGTTCATTAATCCGGTGCGAGTTAAGTTCTTTCCTGCTGCACGAAGTGCTTGAACTGTCAGCATCGCTGAGTTCATACCTTGTAGAACGGTGTTATCAAATGGCACACCCTTGTTGTACTTGGTATTGATCGCAGTAAATTGCTTTACATACTCATCGGTTGCATCTTTAGCATCTGGGAAGAATGATGCTGTGATAACTCCATCAACAGTCGTGGCTTTAACACCAAGAGCTAATAATGTAGTGGCATCTGCACCAACTGAACCCGCCAAAAATGTAAACTTAGCTGTCAAAGATAACTTCTCGGCAGCTTTCAAAATTGTTGCTGTCGTATCAGTTGTTCCAAAAAGAACCAGAACTGGCTTACCAGGAGCTGCTGCAGCTAATTTAGCAAGAGCGCCTTCAGCGATTGTTGAACTTAATCCACCCTGTGGGTAAAGGATTGGGGAATCGGAGAATTTATGTCCAGCAGCTGCAAATCCAGCAATTCCATCGACTCCAAACTCATCATCTTGTGCAATTAAGAATGAAGCTTGAGGAGCTAGCGTTGGATTATCCTTAATAAACTTGGCCATAACTTTTGCTTCCATTGGATAACTAGGAAGTCCTGCAAAAGTGGTTGGAAACAGGGCCTTATTAGCAAAGCCACTAAAACCCGAGTTAACAAACAAGGAAGGAACATTGTTCTTGGCTAAGTTAGCGGCTTTATATGCATTACGGTGTGTTGCAGTACCAAGAGCGCCAACTATTGCGAATACCTGGTCATTTAAAACTAATTTTGTAGTCTGAGTCGCGGCTCGTTTAACGTTGTATCCATCATCATGGGAAACTAACGTGATCTTGCGACCATTTACACCACCATTTGCATTGATGTAATCAAAGTAGGCCTTCATAGCGCCCGGAACTTTTTTGTACGCAGTGCCGGCAGCACCTGACTTAGGTGATGAGATACCTAACTTAATTGTTGTTGCTGTTACGCCAGTTGTTTCTGCCGCTTGTGCAGGAAGGGTGCTTAGCACCATTGCACCTGCGGTGATTAACGCTGAAGCGATAACCGCTCGCTTCGTACGTGTATTTCTGATCATTTATTTCCTTCCCTAGTGTTTTCTTTTAAAAATATGTTCTGGACCATTTGGAGTAAACATCACCGCTAAAATTAGCAGTGCGCTAACCAAGAATCCAGGTAAGGAGTTGGCGACATTCTCAGAGCCACCGATGCGCGTTACTAGCGACTCGGCGATTTCTGGGATTGCGACCAATACCAACCCGCCAAGGATCACACCTTTTAGGTTGTACAGTCCAGTAACCACGGCTCCTGAGAGTAAAAGAAGTGAAAGACTGAGCGGAAATACGCTTGGTGATACGCCTGTGATCAGCATTACCAGCAATCCCCCAGACAATCCTGCAACTCCAGAACTGATGGCAAAGGCGGTGACCTTTTGACGAGCCACATTTACGCCACAGAGTTGGGCGGCAATTGGGTTATCACGCATCGCTCTAAATGTTCTGCCAAATCTAGATGCTGCAATATTTGCAACAAACCAAATAATTATCAAAGCTGCAAGAGCTGCTATCCAAAAAAACCATTTATAAGGTGAGAAGTCATCGCCAAATCTTGCAGGTGATGCTCCTACATCAAAGGCTAATCCTTGCTCACCACCCAAAATTGGAAATTGATTGGCTAGAGATGGCAATGCAATTGCAAGTGCCAAGGTTGTTCCAGCTAGGTAAGGACCACTAAATCTTGCAACCGCACCACCTAGAAGCAGACCAAATAAGCCGGCAATCAATGTTGCCACAATTAAAGCAACGACTGGATGCCACTGCAAAGTATTTATTGTGAGCGCTCCAGCGTAGGCGCCGACCGCCATTAAAGCGCCGTGTCCTAATGAAAGTTGTCCGCTATAGCCAGTTAATAAAATAATTGAAGCGATACCAACAGCGTAGGTAGCAACAAAGGCGCCTTGATAAAGTGAGAACTCACCTACCTGATTGCTCAGTAAAAGAAGTAACCAGCCTCCAAAAATAAATAAAAACAATCTCTTTCTCGGTGAATCAATTGATGAATGAATCTTTTTTGAGTGTTTGCTCTTAGAATGTTTTAGCATTTATGCACTCCTGCCTTTCTTGCCAGCAAAGAGGCCAGAAGGTCGCACTAATAAAACTAGTATTAAAACTACGAAAGCAGTTGGAAACACTAATGCTGTACTAATGTAAGTAGCTACAAAGTTAATTGCAAAGCCAAGCACCATTGCACCGGCTACTGCGCCAACCATGCTTTCTAAGCCACCGATTACTGCAGCGATAAAACCAAAGACTAATAAAATGTCCATTGCGTTTGGGAAAAGATAAGTGCTTGGCACATAAAGCATTCCCGCTAATCCACCAGCAGCTCCTGAAATAGCCCAACCTAAGGTTCTTACTGCATCTACTCTAATTCCAGATAACTTGGAAATCTCTGGGGAGTATGCAGATGCCCTAAGTGCTAATCCGATATTGGTCTTTTGAAATAACAAAGTTAACAGGATCATTGCAGTTGCAACAGTTCCAAGAACAAAAACATTGAATAGGCTGAAGGCAATAACCGTTCCATTTACATTAAAGCCAGCATTTGAAACTGGTGGTTCAATTGATTGATTGTTTAATCCCCAAACCACTCCGATGGTTGCTTCGATAATTCCAAGTAATCCTAAGGTGGCCACAACTGGTGCAATTAAAACTATCGGTCCAGATGTGACGCGTTTAAAGATTGGACGCATAAAAAATCTATCAATAAATGCACCAATAATCGCGCCACTAATAATTGCTGCAACAAGCGCAATCCAGTACGAGCCACTTCTTTGAATCACTTCATAGCCAATGTAAGTAGTCAGAACTGCTTGACCAGCTTGAGCAAAGTTAACTACTCGAGTAGAGCGCCAAACTAGAACTAGCGCTAATGCCATCAATGCATAGATCGCACCTGATGATAATGAGGTAAGAACTGCTGTAATGAATTGTGTCATCTTAAATGCCTAAGTAAGCAGCGCGCACTGCTGGGTCATTGAGCAAGGTTTGCGCATGATCAACTGCAACAACTGTTCCTAAATTTAATACTACGCCGATATCAGCAATCTTTAATGCACCCATAGCATTTTGTTCTACTAGAACTACCGTTAAATCCATTTTTGTAGTCAGCGATTTAATTGTCTGAAAAATTTGATCCACAATTAATGGCGCTAATCCCAAAGATGGCTCATCAAGTAACAGTAATTTTGGCCTGGCAATAAGTGCGCGACCAATCGCCAACATTTGTCGCTCGCCACCAGATAAGGAGCCAGCATTTTGTTTTATACGTTCACCTAATATTGGGAAAAGTTCAATCACCTCTGCCGTTGCCGCGGCAACATCTTTTTTATCTTTTTGCCATAATCCAGCGAGCGCTAAATTATCTTTAACTGACAACTCGGTGATTACTGATTTTCCATCTGAAACATGCATGATGCCACTGCGGGCTAAATTCTCTGGCCGAGTATTTAAAATTGATTTACCATTCCAGCTAGCGCTGCCGTTTTTAACCTCTTTTAAACCAGACAAGGCGCGAAGTAACGTAGTTTTCCCAGCGCCATTTGAGCCAATAATCGCAGTTAGCTTTCCTCTTGGAACAAGAAATGAAAGGTTGTTGATTGCGCGAATTGCACCATGATCAACGGTTAAATTATTAACAATTAAGCCGTTCAATTGTTTACTCCTAGATAGGCAGCGATTACCGCTGGATCATTGCGTACTGTTTCAACACTGCCAC
>JBIIXT010000009.1:0-22855 GCA_044347205.1 Candidatus Nanopelagicus sp.
GTAACTTGAATTAATTCCATATTGTTGATTTACCCTGCTACTAAAGAATACCTGGTGGGCGGTGAGGGTTTCGAACCCCCGACATCCTCGGTGTAAACGAGGCGCTCTACCACTGAGCTAACCACCCGAACTTACGTTGGGAGGGGAATAGTACTAGTTGTTAAGTATTACTCCCAATCCCCGCATAAATTTATAGCGCTGCTAATGCCTCTTTATATGCAACAACATTGCGGGCTTCACCTAGTGAATTAACTACCTGCCACTTTAGATTTCCATCTTTACCAACAATGAATGTGCCACGGGTTGCACAACCACGAGATTCTTCAAAAACACCGTATGACTTAGCAACGGCGCCATGTGGCCAGAAATCTGAGAGAACTTGGAACTTATATCCCTCTTGCTCAGCAAATACCTTATTGGCATACATTGGATCACATGAGATGGCAACCAGCTCTACATTCTCATTTTGAAATGATGAAAGATCATCGCGAAGTGCGCAAAGCTCACCAGTACAAATACCACTAAATGCGAATGGATAAAAAAGCACAACTACATTCTTCTTGCCTTTAAATGAAGATAATGAAATCTTCTCCCCATGCTGATTTACTAACTCAAAATTAGGTGCAGCCGATCCTATTGCGAGCGCCATTTATATCTCCCTTTACTTGTTTTTCTTTTTGATATTACTTCCAGCATGTCGTGCTACTAATCTAGTTGCAGTCCAATCTGCAGATGCTGCAAATGAAGTTGTCTGAGACATTCCAGCAGTTGGAGCTGCATCTTGAATATCACTTGCATCCAAATGACCGGGCCGACCTGCTTTTGGTGTGAATAACCAAATTGCGCCATCTTGGGTTAAATATGTAAGGGCATCTACTAATTCATCTACCAGATCACCATCATCTTCGCGCCACCAAAGAATTACTGCATCGACTACCTCTTGGGACTCGGATGTTAGAAACTCATTTTCGGTTTTAGAATTTATTGATTTGCGCAGGGCTAAATCGCAATCTGCTTCGTCAAAGCCAACTTCTAGAATTAGTTGGTCCTTGGTAATGCCCAATCTTTCAACTGTGGCCGTTACTCCTTGTGGCGAGTTCATTGGGAGTAGTCCACCCAACCTTGGCGCTAGATGCAAATTATTAAGGCAGATCACTGCCTGCTTGCCTACTCAAATATGACGAAACGCCCCTGAAAGTAAGAGAATAGGCCTGTGAGTGAGAAATTTGAGGGTCCAGATCATTTGATCGATCAACTAGTTGATACCGATCCCCAAGAAAGCGCCGAGTGGCAACAATCCTTTGATGCTGTTTTAAAGAATGCTGGACCAGTTCGTGCTCGTTACTTAATGCTTTCACTTATTCAACGTGCCAATGAAAAGAATGTTGGCGTTGGTGGACTTCGCACAACTGATTACATCAACTCAATCCCACCAGCTTTAGAGCCAGAGTTTCCTGGAGATGAATCAATTGAACGCCGAATCCGTGCATTTATTCGCTGGAATGCAGCGATTATGGTTCATCGTGCACAACGTCCAGGTGTTGGCGTTGGCGGACATATTTCTACATATGCATCTTCGGCATCTTTATATGAGGTTGGCTTTAACCACTTCTTCCGTGGGGCAGAACATGCGGGCGGCGGCGATCAAATATTTTTCCAAGGACATGCATCCCCTGGAATGTATGCACGTGCATTTATGGAAGGGCGCTTGACCGAAAAACAAATGGATGGATTCCGTCAAGAGTTATCTCATGATGGTGGCGGCTTATCTTCATACCCACATCCACGTTTGATGCCAGATTTCTGGCAATTCCCAACAGTTTCAATGGGACTTGGTCCTCTAAATGCAATTTATCAAGCACGCTTTAATCGTTACTTAAATGCTCGAGGCTTTAAAGACACAAGTGATCAAAATGTTTGGGCATTTTTAGGCGATGGTGAGATGGATGAACCAGAAACAATTAGCGGAATCTCACTAGCGGCGCGTGAAGGATTAGATAACTTAACCTTTGTAGTTAACTGTAATTTGCAAAGATTAGATGGTCCAGTTCGTGGAAATGGCAAAATTATTCAAGAGCTAGAGTCCATATTTGGTGGCGCAGGTTGGAATGTAATTAAAGTTGTGTGGGGCCGAGAGTGGGATCCACTACTTGCTGGCGATCGCGAAGGCGCACTTGTTAATTTGATGAACCAAACACCAGATGGAGATTTTCAAACTTTTAAATCAGAAAATGGCGCATTTGTTCGTGAAAACTTCTTTGGCCGCGATCCTCGCACTGCCGCAATGGTTTCCACATGGAGCGATGATCAGATCTGGAATTTAAAGCGTGGTGGTCATGATTACCGCAAGCTCTACGCCGCATATAAAGCAGCCTCTGAACACAATGGCAGACCAACTGTAATTTTGGCAAAGACAATTAAGGGTTGGACATTAGGTTCTCACTTTGAGGCACGCAATAGCACCCACCAAATGAAGAAGATGACAATTGAGGATCTAATTGGCTTCCGTGATCGCCTAGATATTCCTGTAAAAGATGAATCAATTGATGCAAAGCTTCCGCCTTACTATCACCCAGGTAAAGATTCACCTGAGTATCAATACATGATGGATCGTCGCCGTGAACTTGGTGGCTTTATTCCATCACGTCGCAAAGTTTCAAAACCGCTGCCACAACCAAAGGATTCAACTTATGAATCAGTAAAGCGCGGATCAGGTCAACAAGAGATTGCAACAACCATGGCATTTGTGCGCTTATTAAAGGATTTAATTAAAGATCCAGATATTGGCAAGCGCTTTGTGCCGATCATTCCCGATGAGGCCCGCACCTTTGGTATGGACTCATTGTTTCCAACCTTAAAGATTTACTCACCACATGGGCAGACTTACACATCAGTAGATCGTGAATTGATGCTCTCTTATAAAGAGTCTAAAGATGGCGTAATTCTGCACGAAGGCATTAATGAGGCGGGTTCAGTTGCCTCATTTACTGCAGTTGGTAGCTCTTATTCAACTCATGATGAACCAATGATTCCAATTTATATTTTCTATTCAATGTTTGGCTTCCAACGAACTGGTGATTCATTTTGGGCAGCCTCTGATCAATTAGTACGCGGCTTTGTTTTGGGCGCTACCGCCGGTCGCACCACACTAAATGGTGAAGGATTACAACATGAGGATGGCCACTCATTACTACTTGCATCAACTAATCCAGCAGTTGTTGCCTATGACCCAGCATTTGGATACGAGCTAGGACATATTGTTAAAGATGGTCTGCGCCGTATGTATGGGCAAGATAGTGAGAATGTTTACTACTACCTAACTGTTTATAACGAGCCTTACATCCAGCCAGCGGAGCCTGCTAAGTTAGATGTGGATGGCTTATTAAAAGGTATTTATCTATTTAAAAAAGCACCTAAATGGCGCAGCAAGCGCGTGCAGATATTGGCATCAGGTGTGTCAGTTAACTGGGCGCTAAAGGCGCAAGAACTGCTTAATAAGGATTTTAAAATTGCTGCAGATGTTTGGTCTGTTACCTCTTGGAATGAGCTTCGCCGCGATGGTTTAAATGTAGATCGCCATAACCTGTTAAATCCTGGCAAAAAGATTCAAGCATTTGTTACTAAACAATTAAAGGGCCGCCGTGGTCCAGTAATTGCAGTTAGTGATTTCATGCGCTCAGTTCAGGATCAAATTGCGCCTTGGGTAGAGCAGGATTTCTACTCACTTGGCACAGATGGTTTTGGATTATCTGATACACGTGGCGCCCTGCGTCGTCACTTCAAAGTTGATGCTGAATCAATTGTAATTGCTGCGCTGTCGCAATTAGCCGATGCTGGTGTGATTAATAAGCGAAAAGTGAAAAAGGCGATTAAGAAGTATCAGATTAATGATGTCACCGCAGCTGATGCTGGAAATACTGAAGGTTCAGGCTGATCTAGCTTTTCCTAGATTCGCTTCTTTGATCCAACCTTTCCAAAGTAAAACAGCAACAATGTCAAAACACCTGCTGCAATTAAGGCAACAGTAATTGAGGTGGCTTGCACAATCCAAGCCAAAATAAACTTAGAGTTAAATATTAATAAGGAATTTATAAAACTTAATTGAGCAACCGCTAACGAATTCTTACCCCCAGCCAGGCGCCCTGCGATTGAAAAGTAGATTGGCGATAAGAATGAGGTGCCAAGGCCTGCGATTAGAAAACCAAGAAAGTTAAGTGTGTAAGCAAGAGTTTTATTTGTCTCAAGCAGCGCAGTTGATAGCAGGAGAAGTAAAATAAAGCCACCGCCGCCAACTACACCAGCGGTTTTTATCCAGAACTGCTCACTGCCATGTTTGAGCGCCCAACCAATTGAAAATCTGCCGATGATTAAACCTACGAGATAAACTAAATAATTCAGCGCACTAGTTGATTGAGCCATACCCATCACCTCTTTACCAAACAAGGTTCCCCAATCTGCAATTGTGAACTCAATAATTGAGCCGCAGAAGAAGCCGATAGATAAAAACCAATTAACTTTGAACTTAAATTGCTTAAGTGAAGTTAGCCGGTAGGCATCATCACTGGACGATTTAGGTGGGTAGCTTGGATCTAATGCCTCAATGACATAGATCGTAAGTACCCAAACAATCACCATCAAGGTTGAAATGTGCCAAGCGATCGAGACATTTGCCGCTACTAAAAAGGCAATCGCAGAGCTTGTCATCGCCCCAATGCCCCAGGCACCATGTAATTTAGGAATGATTACTTTTCCAACTTGATCCTGTCTGTGCAGTGTGTGTCCAGAGCTTGCAATGTGATAAATCGAAATAGCAGCGCCACCTAAAATATTGGCAATTGTAAATATGAATGGTGAGCTGGTATGAGCAAGCACTGTGAAGGAAAGTGCAATTACAGTTGCACCAATCTGCATGCCTTTCTTAGCTCCAATTCGATGCACAATTTGACCACCAATTAATAACATCACAATTGAACCAATTGAGGCAGTGCTGAGCAATGTGCCGAAGGTTCCATTGTTCACCGCCAAATTTGCTTTCAAATCTGGCGTGCGCGGTGCAAGTGACATGATAGATAAGCCGAACAAAAAGAATATGTAACTTAGGTACCGGCGTTCAACTGATTGAAACTCTGATGTTTTAAAGTTTTTCAAAATAGGGCACTCGCCAATTGGCCACGGGCCTTAACCAACCTTGGATCAGCTGGATCTACTAAGTTAAATAATCCAAGCAAGTGAGCTTTCGCCTTATCGCGATCATCATTTGCAAAGCTTTTAACCGCTGCAATTAATCGATTAAAGGCGGCCTCATAATCACCTTGGGCAATTTCAATATCAGCACACATCAACTGTGAGGTTAAGTCATCTGCCTTAGAATTTTTTAATGTTAATGCAAAATCTAAACCATTAATGCGATTCATTAAATCTGCTTGCGCTAGCCCGATAGTTGCAACTGGATCATTTGGTTTGCGTTTAAGCCATCCCTGAAAGGCCGCTTTAGCGCCAGCGTAATCACCTTTTTCCATTGCAGCGTAGGCAGCTTCCTCCTCCGGCTCCATTGGAGTTTCAATGACTGCCGAGTTTTCTGGGGCTTGACCAATGCCTTTACCGGCTGCAAGTTCTAGTAACTTATTTATTACTAAGCGCACTTGATCAAGTGGTGGCACAGATTCAAAGAGTGGAATCATTTGTTCTTGAATAATTGCAATAGCAACTGGCACAGATTTAACTTGCAGTGCTTGGGCAACTGCTGCTTCAGTATCAACATTGACCGTTCCAAGTAGCCATGAATTTTTATCGGCGCTCTCTAGCTTTCCTAAGATCTCAATTATCTCTTTGGCTTGGGCGCTCCGCGGTGACCAGCAGAGTAAAACAACTACCTTGTTATTAGATTCCTTAACGAACTCAGCGACTAAATTAGTTTGGGTTACCGCTTTACCATACGCCAGTTCCGCCTGCCCCGCGGCAGGTGCTTTTAATGAACTTAAATCAAAGGCGTTACCAAATTTATTATTTGGTAAACCGGCAAATGGGTTGTTACTCATTTATTAAGTACGACTCCTGAATCCATCCGATACGGTAGAACTTTTTCAATGTAATCCTGAGTAGCAAAATCTAGTCCAACATCGCGACCTAATTTCTCACCTAAGTACCAGCGATTCTCAAGGACTTCATGAAATAACTGCGCTGGCTCCACCCGTCCCTTTAGATCATCAGGAACTTGATTCACAACTCGACGAAATACATCGCTAAGCCATTGTTTAACAGCGATTGCATGTGGTGTGCTTGGCGCAAACTCACGCGCTTTATATCGATCATATGAGGCCAGCAATCGCTTAGCTTGTAGCTCCTCTGCTTTAAGACCCATTAACTCTTCTAATCTATTTGCGTGATAGCGCGCTGCAACTAATTTTGGTTGGAATTTAAGAACACCTTTTTCACCCTCTGTGGTCACCTCAACCTCTTCAACAGCAAAACCTAAATCTTGTAGTGATCGCATTGCTCGCTCAACTGCTTGCCGGTCTGCGGCATCTAAAATCTGTGGCTCTTTGAGCATCGCCCAAAGCCGGCGATATCTTTTAATTACTCCCTCACTAGCTCTAACTGGATCCATATCTGCTTGCAGCACACCGGCTGAAGATAAATCATCTAACTCACCAGCAACATTTACTAAGGCAAGTTCTAGATCATGTTCGCGTTGGCCATTACTTAAACTCTTTTGAAACTCACCAGTTTCTGCATCTACGAGATATGCCGCAAACTCATCCGCATCTCGCCTAAATAAGGTATTTGATAGTGAACAATCACCCCACCAAAAACCAAGTAGGTGCATTCGTACTAATAATAAAGCTAAGGCGTTTGCCATATTTAAAACTTCAGCTGGAGTTACTGATCCACTTAAAATTACTCGGTATGGAAGTGAGTACGGTAAATACTTTGTAACTAGCGCTGCCGGCAACTCATTGCCATCATTATCTAATCTGCCCTCAATTACCGCTACTGGTTCAACACAGGGTGCACCTCTTTGATTTAACTCACGGAGTAATGTGTATTCTCGATTGGCAAACTCAGAGTTAGTCTCTTTAATCGCAAAGATTTCGCTATTTACCTTCTTTGGATTTGATCTTATTAATCGAACTATGTGCCGGGAAATACCGCGCATCTGCGTGAGTACTTCATCCTCTGGCCACTGCTCAAGTGGCTTATCCCAAGGTAGCTGAGCCAGGGTGGCGATCTCCTCACCTAGTCCTTTGATTCGCAAGCCAGCCATGGGCTTATTCTCTCTTACTTATCGCACCTTTCTGCACGGTAAATGATCATTCGCCAGTTAAAATTGCGATTATGGCAACATTTAAATCACTTAAGAAACCAAGAATCGCAGCAAAGTTAAGGCTAACCCGAAAATCAAAATCAGTATCAGTAAATGAAGATTTCGGAGTCCGTGGCAACCCAATGGATTCATCTAGCCCTTTTTACTTTGGTTTTATGGCAGTTGCTGGTGGATTAATTGCGCTAACAACACTAAAGGCGTTGGCATCTGCTAGTCAGGTTTTTGTTTTAATTGTGATCTCATTATTTTTTGCAATTGGTTTAAACCCGGCGGTTAATTACTTTGAGCGCCGCAAAATGCGACGTGGCTATGCCGTAAGTATTGTGGTTGGTTCAGTACTGATATTTGTTGGACTTTTCATCTGGATCGCTATTCCACCACTAATTGATGAAATAAATTCCTTTATCGATAGCGCACCACAGTTAGTAAATGATTTAAAAAATAATGCATTTATAAATGATTTAAACAATAAGTATGGAGTGATTGACTCACTCGAAAGTAAGGTTAATTCAGTAATTAAAGATGGCGCCTTTGTAGTAACCGCATTTGGTGGCGTAGTCGGAGTTGGTCGTGCCTTTGTTTCTGGTGTTGTTGCAACAATTACAATTCTGGTTTTAACCCTTTACTTCTTATCCTCATTAGATAAGGTAGTAAAGATTGGCCTACGTTTTGTTCCAAACTCACGTAGAGATCGAGTAACAAAATTGACTAATGCGATCATCTCAAGAATCGGATCTTTTGTGGGCGGGCAAGGAATAATTGCAATTCTGGCTGCTCTCTTCATCTTAATAATGGGATTAGCCATTGGTATGCCATACACCGGACCACTATCCATGTTGGTTTTGATCTGCGGATTCATTCCATTAATTGGCCACTTCATCGGAATGACATTTGTAACCTTGGTATCTCTTACAGATTCACCTCAAACTGCATTCATCGCTTTAGCTCTCTACATAATTTATGTGCAGATTGAAAATTATGTAATCACACCAAAGATTATGCGCAGATCACTTTCACTTCCAGGCCTTGTCACAATCATTGCAGCCCTACTTGGTACTAGCTTGCTTGGCTTAGTTGGCGGCTTACTTGCAGTTCCAATTGCAGCTGCAGTGCTACTAATTCTTGATGAGGTTGTTTTCCCAAGAGCGGATAACTCTTAAATCTCCTGCGGCAGTGGCAATCTAGTTGGCGCAATAACTTTTACAATCTCACTAAGTACAAGATGAACCATCGGCTCTCCCACCCAAAGATGTTTAGCGCCGGGCACATCAATCTCTTTCACATTAGGCACTTTAGAAAATCTAACTCTGGCTGCATCTGGTTTTAAGTAATCATCGTGTTCTGGGATGAGTGCGGTAATTGGGCGACCATCTTTTGCCCAAAAAGCTAAATCTTCATCACTTGTAGCAATCAGCGGTGGGCTTAGAAGTATTAACTCTTTAATTCGATCGTCATGGGCGTACTTAAGAGCCAGTTCAGTTCCAAAGGACCAACCAACAATGTAGAGGTCTTTAACCTTTAACTCATCAAAGCAGTAATTAATTGCGGCAAGAACATCTAGCTTTTCACTTATTCCTTGATCAAACTCGCCCTCACTTTTGCCTGCTTCACTCTGCGTTCCTCTGGTGTTAAATCTAATGATTTGAATTCCAGCCATTGCTGGCAGGCGATTAGCTGCTTTCTTATAAATATGTGAATCCATCATTCCACCACCAGATGGATTGGGATGCAGCATTAATAAGGAGCCAGATATCTCACCTATGGGGGCGGCAACCTCGCCAATTAAATTAAGGCCATCTGAGGTTTTAATGGTGATTGGCGTGCGAATTGCCGGCAGAACAGTACTTGGGCGGATTAACTCTGGCACAAAAGCAGTTTACTCTTACCTCATGATCACAACTGCCAAATTTGCTAAGCATGATCCAACTTCTGGTGAGGTAATTGCCCAGTACAAAGATTTCACTTCAGATGAAGTATTTGCAACTGTTGCATCAGCTAAAGAGGCATCAGTTAAGTGGCAAGCACTTGGCTTTAGTGGTCGCAAGAAAGTATTAAAAAATTGGGCAGCCCTGCTTACATCTCGCATCAAAGAGATATCAGAGTTAATCGCATTAGAAACCGGAAAGCCTGTTAGTGATGCAACTTTAGAAGCATCAATTGCAATTGATCACTTAGCTTGGGCCGCCAAACATGTAGAAGAGATTATGCAGACCCAAAATCGTGCATCAGGCATGTTGATGTTTAATATGAAGGCCCAAGTGCAGCGTTCACCACTTGGTGTTGTTGGTGTTATTGGTCCATGGAACTACCCAATGTTTACACCAATGGGATCAATTGCTTACGCACTTGCTGCCGGTAACGCAGTTGTATTTAAACCATCAGAGTTCACTCCCGGTGTTGGTAAGTGGCTATCTGATACTTTTATTGAAGTTGCACCATTTGCTGCCATCTTCACAACTGTTACTGGAACACCAGAGGCTGGCAGAGCTTTAACTGAGTCGGCTGTAAATAAGATTTCATTTACTGGTTCAACTAGAACAGCTAAAAAGGTCGCAGCCGCATGTGCTGAGCGAATGATTCCAGTTGTGCTGGAGTGTGGTGGTAAAGATCCAGTAATTGTGGCGGCCGATGCTGATATTAAGTTAGCAGCTGAGCATTCATTGTGGTCTGCCATGGCAAATGCTGGTCAATCATGTATTGGGGCTGAGCGAGTTTATGTTGTGCAATCTGTGGCTGATGAGTTCATCGAGGAGATTACTAAGCAAGCTAAAAAGCTTGAGGTTGGCAAAAGTTACGGCCCAGC
Organism: Candidatus Nanopelagicus sp.; assembly: GCA_044347205.1. Taxonomy (GTDB): domain Bacteria; phylum Actinomycetota; class Actinomycetes; order Nanopelagicales; family Nanopelagicaceae; genus Nanopelagicus. The sequence continues at coordinate 10,128 of JBIIXT010000009.1, forward strand.
AACTATGCCTTCGCAATTAAATGTAATTCAATCTCACTTAAGTGATGCCGCAGCAAAGGGTGCAAAGTTTGTCGTGGGTAGTGCGGATTCAGTGCATGCGCCATTTGTTGATCCAGTAATCATGCTTGAAGTACCAGAGAGTTCAACTGCAATGAGTGATGAAACCTTTGGGCCAACTCTTGCAATAAATCGGGTTTCATCCGTTGAAGAGGCAATTGCGTTATCTAATGCAAGTAACTATGGCTTAGCAGCAGCAGTATTTTCTAAAAGATCAGGTGAGAAGATCGCTAGCCAATTGCAATGTGGCATGGTTTCTATTAACTCAGTATTTTTATTTGCGGCAGTTGCTACCGTTCCATTTGGCGGCGTTAAGGACAGTGGTTATGGACGTATCCATGGCGCAGAGGGCTTACTTGAATACACCTACGCTCGCACCGTTGTGAAACCAAGATTTAGATTGCCAATTACCTTTACTTCATTTAAGAGATCAAAGTTGGCAGATTTAGTAGTTATTAAATTAATTACATCGTTGCATGGAAAGCGTAGGGTTAAGTAAAACTACTTGGTAGAACGCTCGTAAGCCCAAAGATCATAATCATCTAGATTCGGTGCTTTAAACCCACGAAATTCAAGAGCTGCAACTGCCTGAGCTCTGTGCTCTGTTGCATGATGAATAGATTGGGAAAGAATTGTTGAAGCCTGCCAGTGTGTGATTACACCATCTCGATTAACTTCAACAATTCGCTCAGGATCCTTAGCAAGTTCTAATAAGACAGAGTCAAATGTTATTAACTTACTTGCTAAATCTGCGAGCTCACCCATCTTTGATGCGGGCTTGATATCTTGTAATTTCTCACCATTTAATCGACAGCCATACCCATTGGCTGATCTTGTAATATGAAAAAGTATTTCAGATACGGTCCACTCTTCATTAGTTACAAAAGCGGTGAGTGCCTCGTTGGGTAATTCAGAAATTTGCCCATAAATTTGTTGGTTGGCCCAAGCCATATGCAACAAAAGTTTTTCTAATGAAATACTCATTAATTAGTAAGTTGCTCGTCCGCCTGAGATATCAAAGGTAAAGCCAGTTGTGAATGAACATGCCTTTGATGCCATAAAGGAAATAATTTCAGCAACCTCACCAGCTTCACCAAGGCGACCAGCTGGAATCTTTGCCACCATGTACTTAAGCATCTCATCAGAAGTATTCTCATTAATTGGAGTTTTAATAACCGCAGGCGCTAGTGCGTTGACGGTAATTCCTAATGTTGCAACCTCTTTAGCAACTCCTTTAACAAAACCAATAAGTCCAGATTTAGAGGTGTTGTAAGGGGCCATTTTTGGATTGCCCTCTTTGCCAGCAATGGATGCAACTTGAACAATGCGACCATACTTTTGAGATTTCATAATTGGTAGGACTGCTTGAGTTAACCAGATCGCGCCATACAAATTAACCGCCATTACCTTCTCATAATCAGCCCATTTAATATCTTCTACAAACTCAGTAGTTGGGCCTGGGTAGCCTGCGCAATTAATTAGTGCGTCAATTCTCTTATGTTTGTTTTGGATATCTGCGATAACTTTAAATACGGCCACTTGATCTGAAACATCTAGTTGGTAGGACTCAGTAGATCCTGCTAAGCCATCTTTATTTAAATCTAAAGAAATAACAGTTGCACCGCGGGAGGCGATTAATTGGGCGGCAGCTTTACCGATGCCACTGGCTGCCCCGGTGATAACAATTACTTGATTATCGAATGTATTGCGCTCAAAGGCTGAGATTTGGGTTGTCATGGTTTCTTTATTCTACTTGGCTAAGTAGGCTTGTTCTATCAAATTAAAGTCAAAGATCTCATTGATTGGAGCGTTATGGCTGGCTTAGGTAAAAACTCAAAATCCAAGTGGCCAAGTACTCGTGACGCTAGCGGTCCAATGAAGCGCTCGATTGGAATTTTAAATAAGCAAAAGATTCAAAGCCAAGATACTGATGGCCTGCCTGAATCAGCAAAACGATTTGCCGATGGCTCCCGCTATAAGATTGAAATTCCTTCCGTTGAAGGTCCGGCAGCTTTTAAAACAGTTTTGGATGAAGCAAAAAAACATAAATTAATCATCCACCGCATCTCACAAGGCTCCGGCATCATGATGCAAACTGATGAAGAGATTAAACAGATGGTTGCAATTGGAAAGAAGGAAAAGATTGAGGTTTGTTTATTTGTTGGACCACGCGCTTCCTGGGATATCGGCAAGCAGGTTTCAGCATCAGCTGGCGTGATTGCCTCTCCAACACTTCGTGGCACCGATCAACTTCGTTTTGCACTAGAAGATGTAATTCACGGTACAAGTCTTGGATTGCGCTCAGTTTTAGTTGGCGATCTTGGTCTACTTAAAGTTCTAGGTGAAGCTAAACGCAAAGGTGATCTACCAAAGGATTTAGTCTTGAAAACTTCAGTTGCCATGATTTGTAATAACGCAGCTACAGCAGCATTACTTGAAGATCTTGGTGCATCAACTCTTAATTTGGCAACGGATTTATCTTTGCAACAGATTGCAGCAATTCGCGCCCAGGTTGATCTGCCGGTTGATGTCTACGTTGAAGGACCAGATGATTTTGGTGGCGCAGTCCGTCACTATGAAACACCAGATTTAGTTCGAGTAGCTGCTCCGATCTATTTGAAGTTCACTATTCGCAACTCTCCTGGCTTATATCCATCAGGTGCGCATATTCAAGGATTAGTTGAATCAACTGCTAAAGAGCGTGTGCGCAGAGCAGCAATTAGTAAAGCGATTTTAGATCGCTATGGATTTGCAAAATAAAATGGCAAAACTTTTAATCTTCGGCGGAACTGGCGCCTTGGGTACTGCAATTGCACAAAAGTTTTCAGGCGAGGGATATGAAGTTGTTTATGGCGTGCGCACAATTACCGATTCAAAGGTGCAGTTTCAACTTCCACTGACGGCAGATGAAGTACCAGCCCTGCTTAAGGGTCAAATCTTTGATGCAGTTGTATTTGCTCAAGGCGCTAATATCAATGACACAGTTGCTACCTCCTCCCTTGCAGATTTAAACCGATTATTTGAAGCAAATGTCAGCTTTATCTCTGAGACAACCAAAGTTTTACTTGCTAATAATTTAATTAAGCAAAAAGGCAAGATTGTTATTTTAAGCTCTCTTTGGGAGCAATTAACCAGACAAGAAAAGATGGCATACACCGTAACTAAGGCAGCAGTTGGTGGCTTAGTTCGTTCAATGGCAGTTGATCTTGGAAACACTAAAGGCATATTGGTAAATGGCTTACTTCCTGGAATTGTAGAAACTCCAATGTCTCGTGGGCTATTAAGTAATTCACAATTTGAAAATATTGAGGCGCAAACACCGGGCCATAAATTAACGGTACCGACAGATATTGCCAATGCCACCTATCTCCTTGGCTGTGAAGATAACACCGCAATCTCTGGTCAATCACTATTTGTTGATTTCGGATTTTCAATCGCTCGAGTAATTTAATTTTTAATGAGCGCTGATTTACTTACCGAGCAAACAGTTCTTTCATATCTGATTGAAAAAGGGGTTATCTCTGCGACAGATCAAGCAGAGGTTGAAGTTTTAACTGGTGGAGTATCAAATGTGGTCCTTGCAATCACAACTACAGATAAGAAATTCGTACTTAAGCAGGCACTTGCTGAGTTAAAAGTTGCCGAAAAATGGGAGGCTGACCAGCGAAGGGCAATAGTTGAAGCAAATGCCATTGCGCTATTTCATAAGCTAAGTCCAGCTCATGTTCCAAATTTAGTATTTCTTGATCCAGAAAGATTCATATTAATTCTTGATCGAGTGCCAGTTGGCAGCACCGTTTGGAAAAGTGATTTATTAGATGGTGTTATTAATCCAGATGTGGCAGCCGTATTGGGAACAACACTTGCAAATTGGCATAACTTTGGTGAAAAGAATAAGGAAGCCAGATTGCAATTTATGGAGGATTCCCTCTTTGAGCAATTACGGATAGATCCTTTTTATCGATTTGTGGCTGCAAAAAATGAATTACTTAAGCCAGTTATTGGTAAATTAATTAAAGAGTTAGAGGGTGATAAAACCACCATTGTGCATGGAGATTTTTCACCAAAAAACATAATGGTAGGTATGGATGATCAGGTTTATATTTTAGATTTTGAGGTAACTCATGTTGGTAATCCAGTATTTGATCTAGCATTTTTGCTAGCCCATTTATTGTGTAAGAAGTTTAGAACTGATGAGCCACTGGAAAATAAGCTACTAGGCGCAGCAGCTGAGCGATTTGTCTCTGCCTATGAGGTGATTCGCCCAATCGCATCCTCACTGTGCCTACACACAGCGTTAATCGCATTGGCAAGGGTTGAAGGTAAGTCTCCAGTGAATTACTTAGATTCAAGTAAGCAGAGTGCATTAGTTAGCTACACAAAAGATATCCTAGGAAAAGGTGATGAGATCTCAATTCTTGAATTGTTTCAAAGGAGCAACGGGTGAAGATTGAAAAGGTAGTTGGCTACCAAGTTCTAGACTCTAGAGGCCGGCCAACTGTGGCTGCTGCAATTACTTTGGCAGATGGCACCACCCACACAGCAAGAGTTCCATCTGGGGCATCAACTGGAAAGCATGAAGCGAAAGAGTTACGGGATGAAAACTCACCTACTGCCAATAAATTCTATGCTGGTAAATCGGTAAATCAAGCAGTTACCAATATCAATAATCTAATTGCACCTACCTTGCTAGATAAACAGATCTCTCTCGTTGATGTTGATACACAATTAGTTGATCTTGATCCATCTGATGATCATGCAAAGCTAGGTGCTAATGCCACTCTCGCCGTATCACTTGCCGCTGCAATTGCTGATGCACACTCCCAAAACAAATCTCTAGTTCGATTCTTTAATGGCGATGGTGATTTAGAAATTCCAATGCCGATGGTAAACATTCTCTCAGGCGGTGCCCACGCTGGCCGAACCCTTGATATTCAAGATGTTTTAGTTGTTCCAACTGGTGCGATCTCATTTACTGAATCTTTATCTTGGATCGTTGCCATTCGCGAAGCTGCTGCCAAGATGGGAGCTGCCGATGGCAAGTTAACTCATTTAATTGCTGATGAAGGCGGCCTTGGTATCCCATTTGATTCAGTTAATGCAGCATGTGATTTCGTTGTAAAAGTAATTGAATCAGTTGGCTTAAAGGCTGGAGCAGATGTGTCAATTGCTTTAGATATCGCCTCTACTCAATTCTTTGATGGCGCAAAGTACAATTTAAAAACTGAGGGTAAATCATTATCTTCGGCTGAGTTTGTGCAGTACATTAATAAGTTAGTTAATAATGCCCCGATTGTCTCAATTGAGGATCCATTTGCCGAAGATGATTGGTCGGCCTGGCAGGAGTTTATGCAGGTAGCGCCGGTGAAACTACAGGTATTAGGTGATGATTTATTGACCACTAATTTAAATAGATTAAATAAGGCGATTGCTGAGAACAGTGCAAATGCGATCTTAATTAAGGCTAATCAAAATGGCTTAGTTACATCTACTTTGAATGTATTAAAACAAGCCAGGGCAAATAACTTTAATACGGTAGTTTCAGCACGCTCTGGTGAAACAGAGGACTCCTGGCTGGCAGATTTAGCAACAGGCTGGCGAGCTGGTCAGATAAAAGTTGGTTCAACTCATGGCTCAGAGCGAACTGCAAAGTGGAATAGATTATTAGAGCTTGAAGCTACAGAGGAAAGTACCTTCGCAAATCCATTTAATTAAGTTTAGTTAATTAATTTAGTGCGAGTGGCGTGGCACGTAATCGCCACTGCTACCAACTAAGAAATCAAGATCTGCGCCAAGATGTGCTTGTTGCACATGCTCGATATACATCTTGCTCCAGCCACGCTTTGCCTTAGGCTCCGGTGCTACCCAAGCAGCTTTGCGCTTTGCTAGCTCATCCTCTGAAACAAGTAAATTTAATTTACGATTTGGCACATCTAATTCAATCTCATCACCACTTTGAACAAATGCAAGTGGCCCACCAGCTGTTGATTCAGGTGAAACGTGAAGCACAACAGTTCCGTATGCAGTTCCACTCATGCGAGCATCAGAGATTCGAACCATATCTGTAACACCTTGTTCCAACATCTTCTTAGGCATTGGCAGATTGCCAACCTCTGGAAATCCTGGATAACCCTTTGGTCCTGAGTTTCTTAAAACCAAAATAGTATCTGGTGTTACCGGAAGATCTGCATCATCTGCCACCTTTAAATAATCTTCAATTTCATCAAAGACAAGTGCCTTACCTTTATGCGTTAACAAATGAGGAGAGGCGGCTGAAACCTTGATGATCGCACCATTTGGAGCAAGTGATCCGCGAACTACTGCAATACCAGCACCGGCTGCTTGGAATGGTTTAGTAACTGGGGTAATAACCTCTTTATTCCAATTCTCTGCGCCATCGATATTTTCCTTCACACTCTTACCAGTAACAGTGATGTGATCGGTGTGGATTAACTTTGAAATCTCCTGCATAACAGTTGGCACACCGCCAGCATCAAAGAAATCCTCCATTAAGAATTTTCCAGATGGCATCATGTTAGAAATAACTGGTACATCTCGTGCTAATTTGTCGAAATCATCAAGGTCAAGTGGCACACCAACTCGACCAGCGATAGCAAGTAGGTGAACTACTGCATTCGTTGATCCACCAATTGCTGCTAGTACCTTGATCGCATTTTCAAATGATTTACGGTTTAGCACCTTTGATGGACGAAGGTCGGCTTCCACCATTTCAACAATTCGACGGCCTGATAAATGAGCGAGTGCAAACTTGCGTGAATCAACCGCTGGAATTGCAGCAGCTCCTGGCAATTGCATTCCAAGTGCTTCCATTACACATGCCATAGTTGATGCAGTTCCCATTGTGTTACATGAGCCCTGACTACGCGCTGAGCAGGACTCCATCGCCATAAACTCTTCAAAGGTAATTTTTCCACTACGAACTTGCTCACTGTACTTCCAAACTAAAGTTCCAGAACCTACTGCTTCCCCGTGGTAGCGACCATTAAGCATTGGCCCACCGGTAATCATGATTGCAGGAAGATCAACACTTGCCGCTCCCATTAATAATCCAGGAGGTGTCTTATCGCAGTTACCAAGAAGCACAACACCATCTAATGGGTGGGAACGAATTAACTCTTCAACCTCCATCGCAAGCATGTTGCGATAAAGCATTGTGGTTGGTCGTTGTAGTGATTCACTTAATGACATCGCAGGAAACTCGAGCGGAAAACCACCAGCCTCCCAAACTCCGCGCTTTACCGCTTCAGCAACATCATTTAGGGAACCGTTGCATGGATTTAGCTCTGACCAAGTATTGGCAATACCAATTACTGGACGACCATCAAAAACATCTGGTGCATAACCTTGATTACGTAGGCGCTCGCGGTGGATATAACCGCCCTTATCCTTTAAACCAAACCAATACTGACTACGGCGATCAAATTTTTCTTCGCTCAAGATATGCTCCCGCGGGTTATGTTAAGGTTTTCATATTCTAGTTGATAACCACAAGTACGCTAAATCTGATCAATTACTGAGACCCGGTCGTACTGAGATTACTAAGGAGAGCAGATGAAGATCGCACGCTTAGGCACAATTTACAAAGAGAAGCCGGCCGTACTAATAAGTAAAACCGAGGCGGTCTTTGTTGATGATCTAATCAGTGATTGGAATCGCACAGAGTTAGAAAATGGCGCATTAGATAAGGTCGCAAAAGCTGACCTAACAAATCGCCCTAAGGTAAAAATTTCAGATTACAGATTAGGCTCCCCTGTTGCTCGCCCAACCAAAGTTATTTGTGTTGGCTTGAATTATGCAAAGCATGCCAAAGAGACTGGAATGGCAGCCCCTGCTGAGCCAGTAATTTTTATGAAGGCACCAGACACTGTAATTGGTGGCAACGATGAAATAGTTGTTCCGCCTAACTCACAAAAAACTGATTATGAAGTTGAGCTTTGCGTTGTTATCAAGAAAAATGCTTTGTACTTAAAATCTCCGGAAGAAGTATCTGATTACATCCTAGGTTATACAGTTTCTCAAGATGTTTCAGAGCGTCACTGGCAGGTAGAGCGCAGTGGACAATGGGTTAAAGGAAAATCATTTCCATCATTTAATCCAATGGGACCTTGGATTGTGACTGGTGATGAACTTAAAGCAAATGGTTTTGATCCAAGTAATTTACAACTATCTTGCACGATTGATGGTGAGGTAAGGCAAAACTCAAATACCGATGATTTAATCTTTGGAATTAATCACTGTATTTGGTACATCACTCAATTTATGGAATTAAAAGCTGGAGACGTAATTAATACCGGAACCCCTGAAGGTGTTGGCATGGGCTTTAAGCCAGAGAAATTCCTAAAGGGTGGCGAAAATATTGTCACAACAATTGAAGGAATTGGCACAATCACAAACAAGGTAGTTAATTACAAGTAATTAACTAGATACTTTTTGTACTGCGCTCTCCATTAATAACTCGCTCAATTCCATAAGGATTGGCGTTTTGTAATTGCGCTGGCAATTGATTATCTGGAAAGTTTTGATAAACAACTGGGCGCACAAAGCGATAAAGTGCATCTAAACCAACAGAGGTTGTGTGGGTTGAAGATGCAGGCCACTGGCCACCATGGTTTTGCGCAGCGGTAACTGATACTGCGGTAGGAAAACCATTCCAAATAACGCGTCCAGCTAATTGAGTTAATTGATTTACTAACTCATTTACATTCTCAGTTGCACCAGCATGCAAGGCAGCTGTTAGTTGACCTTCCATAGCCTTTGCCACAGTTAAGAATTGATCAAATGGGGCACGAATAATTACTGAGGTTGGACCAAAGTGCTCTTCCAATAGGTCATGATGATTCTTAACATCAGCCCAATCAACTACAAAGATGGTGGGTGTAACACCAAAGCCATCGGAATTATTTGTTCCAGAAATAACATTTAAGCCAGCAGATTTTGCTAATTTGCCGGTGCTATCAGCAAATCTTGTTGCGATACCTTTATTTAATAGTGGTCCAACCTTTTGCGCTGCCACATACTCTTTTACTTGAGCAATAAATTTATCGCCACTTGCATCTGCGGGCACAACAAGGATTCCTGGCTTTGTGCAAAATTGTCCACTGCCAAGTAAAGCTGAATCCATCGCAGCTTTCGCTAAATCCTCTGCTTTTTCAGCAAGTGCTGTTGGTGTAAAGAAAACAGGATTTAATGAACCCATCTCTGCATAAACTGGAATTGGTACTTCACGCTCTTGTGATAATTTCATCAATAACTTTCCAACTAAGCCAGATCCAGTAAAACCTATGGCAGTTACTTCTGGCGCTTTTGCAAGCCAGTGGGTAATCTCAGAATTTGTACCTTGCACAATTGCAAATAACTCTTTGGGTAATCCTTGCGCAGCAATTGCACTAACTACTGCTTCATAAACTAATTGTGAAGTATTTGGGTGAGATGGATGAGCTTTAACAACTACTGGACAACCTGCAGCTAGTGCTGATGCGCTATCGCCACCGGCAACAGAGAATGCCAATGGAAAATTACTTGCGGCAAATACTGCAACAACACCTAATGGTTGCTGGGTTTTACGAAGATCTGGGCGAGCTACCGGCAAGAAATTAGCATCTGCTAAATCAATTATTGGAAGAAAGTGGGCGCCAGTTTTAACCAAAGATGCAAACGCGCGAATTTGAATAACAGTGCGCATTACCTCACCTGTAAGTCTTGGCAAAGGCAGTGCGGTTTCTTGATTAGCAATCTCAGCTAACTTATCTTTTTGTGCCTCAATTGAATCTGCAATTGCATTTAATAATGCAGCACGTTTTGTTGGATCAGTTAGCGCAAGCTTTGATTTAACAGCATCGGCTGCCTTAACTGCATTATTGGTTTGAGTTTGATCCCATTCCATAATTTCTGGGCCAAATGATTGACCATTAGCTGGATTTTGGGCGGTAAATGTTTTGCTCATTCGCGAATAATAACTGCTTATTTAATATGGGGTTAATTAGTAACGTGGCGCATTGCGGGTGCGCTCAACCTTTGGCGCACGTTTATTGCGCTTGCTCCAACAAATACTGTGCCAGTGTCGGCGGGTTTCAGCATCATGTTCCAACCATGCAACTGTATGGGGAGTTGCCATCGGAATGATTTGATCACAGCCAGGACAGCGATATGGTTTATTTGAAGTGGATCCAGTAATTTTTCGAACCACATAAATACCATCACCATGTTCTTCAATCTCATCGTGATTTTTTGGTGGTGTGAGTTCTCGCTCACTGCTTGAGCGGGCTCTTTTTGCTACGCTCTTTTTTTTACGTGGACTCACAGGCATATTCTCGCAGTTCATCTTCCAGATTGCAGACAAAGTAAGGCAGGATGTTGCCATGACCGTCAGCACATCAAGTGATCTAGCGATCGAAATAAATGGACTCATTAAAAATTACGGTGACAAGGTTGCAGTTGCCGGCATTGATCTAACTGTTGCCAAAGGTGAGATTTTTGCACTGCTTGGACCTAATGGCGCCGGCAAAACAACTACTGTTGAAATTTTAGAGGGTTTTCGAAATCTAAGCAGTGGGATGGTTAAAGTTTTAGGTTTTGATCCAGCCACTAAAGGTGAGGCTGGCCGCAGTTGGAGAAATAAAATTGGAATTGTTTTGCAATCAACAACTGATGCTGCCGACCTTACGGTGCAAGAAACTGTTGAACATTTCTCGCATTACTATCAAAACCCACGAGATGTCGATGAGGTAATTGATGAAGTGGGGCTTCGAGAGAAAGCAAAAGAGTTTGCTCGGAATTTATCGGGTGGTCAGCGCCGTCGATTAGATGTAGCACTTGGAATTATTGGCTCACCAGAGCTGCTATTTCTTGATGAACCAACCACTGGCTTTGATCCAGAAGCACGCCGAGCATTTTGGGATTTACTAAATAAATTACGCAGTGAAGGCACAACGATATTTCTAACAACACATTACCTAGATGAGGCCGAGGCGTTGGCTGATCGGGTTGGTGTGATCACAAATGGCAAGATAATTGAGATTGCAACACCAGCCACACTCGGCAACAGAGTGAGTGCCCCCGCCCGAATAAGCTGGTTAGAAAATGGAAAAATTCAAGAGATTGAATCAACTAATCCCACCGCAGAGGTGCAAAAGTTAATGAGCAGATTAAGTGGTGAGATTCCACAGCTTCAAATAATTAGGCCAAATCTAGAGGATATTTATCTACGAATGATTGGTGAAAATCGATGAAAACTTTAAAGCTTGGATTACTTCGTGGTCGCATGGAGATTAAAGTCTTTATGCGCGGCCGCGAATCTGTGGTTTTTACACTTCTCTTTCCTGTTATTTTATTATTCATCTTTGGTTCAGTTTTCAAAAATACTATCGCCCCAGGTGTAACTTTTAGCCAGTACTTTGTTGCTGGAATGATTGCCTCTGGTTTAGTTAACACAGGATTTCAGCAACTTGCTATAACTATTCCGATGGAGCGAGAGTTTGGCACTTTAAAGCGCCTGCGCGGGCGACCAATCTCTGTTTCTGCATACTTTATTGGCAAGGCATACTTAATTACTTTTTTAATGATTTTACAAACCGCTCTTCTATTAGGTTTTGGCGTAGCACTTTTTGGCCTTGAGATGCCAACCTCATCTAGTAAGTGGCTTACCTTCACTTGGTTAATTTTATTAGGCAGTGCATGTTCAACAGTGCTTGGAATTGCCTTCTCTGTAGTGCCCAAGAGTGGGCGTGGTGCATCAGCGGTTGTCTCACCAATCGTAATTATCTTGCAGTTTTTTAGTGGCGTATTTTTTGTATTCAGTGAGCTGCCAACTTGGATGCAACAATTTGCGGCTCTTTTCCCGCTAAAGTGGCTAACCCAAGGTATGCGCTCTGTATTTTTGCCCGAATCATTTGCAACTCAAGAAGTAGCCGCTAACTGGGAGCTTGGAAAAACAGCAATAATCTTGATTGTTTGGCTAATTGTTGGATTGTTTCTAGCAATTAAGACTTTCAAGTGGAGTGAAGAATGAGATTAAAATTAATCATTGCTACTTTCGTAATTACATCTCTTTCTTTAGCCTCTGTTCAAGCTGCTACGCCTACTCCTAAAGTAAGTGCAAAGCCGACTGCAAAGCCGACTGCAAAGCCGACTGCAAAGCCTGCTACTACAAAGAAGGCCACACCTAGTAAGAAGCCAGTTGTAAAGAAGAAGAAACCTGTTGTAAAGAAGACAGCAACACCAATTCCATCCCCATCTCCTGTTTGGCCGCCAATAAAATTTACAGAAAATAAAGGCGTTTACGCAAAAATTCCAACCGGCAAAGAAATTCTTGGATTGATCTCGGCAAAGGTTGGTCTTGCAAATGATGTTCAAAAGTGTGAGAAGAATGCATGCGGTGCAGTAATTGTTGCTGCTAATTACACCTGTCGATGGTGGGAGATTAAATCATCAGTGCTCGCACCTGATGTTAATGATCCAAAGAAGCGAGTTGTTTTAGGAAATTTAAGGACAACATATGGATTACTTTCGCCAAAGACATATGCAAACATCTTATTAATTAGTGATGAGCCAATTTATACACCCGGTGTAGTTGATCCAGCCACTGGTCTTGTTGGTGATCCGGTTTTACGTAGTGGAATTACGGTTGGAAATATCTCTGCGATCTGCCATAA
>JBIIXT010000010.1:0-22826 GCA_044347205.1 Candidatus Nanopelagicus sp.
TGCCAATCACTGGCAATATGAATATAGCCATTTGGTTTTAATTTGCTGGCAATTAATTCAACAAAGCCATCCTGCACGATTCGCCGCTTGTGCTGGCGATTTTTTGGCCATGGATCTGGAAAGAAAAGATGGACTGCATCTATTGAATTATCTGGAATATAGTTATTTAACAGGTGGGTAGCATCCTCGCGAATTAGCTTGATGTTATTTAATTTCTTTTCAATTACTAACATAAGTAGTGCGCCCAGACCTGGGTTATGCATTTCAACTGCTACATAGCCACTTTCTGGAAAGTGCTCGGCAATCTGCGCAGTTGCCTCACCCATGCCAGAACCAATTTCGAGAATTACCTCTTTTGCATCTGGAAATACATCATTGATCTTTAATTCACTTTCTACCTGCAAACTAAAGTTGCTCCAATGTGTTTTCATCGCCAAAGCTTGCGCTCTAGTTGGTCGATTGCCCCTAAGGGCGTAACTTCGATTGGATGGCCGTTCCATCTTGGCTTAACCTGCAATCTCTGATTGGATACCTGCATAGAAGTGTTTAAGAGTTAATAATAAGGAGTAAATGTGCCAGGTTTAAATTCCACCCGTGCTGAAGCCCGAGAGCGCTCTTCTCATATTCAAATGCATGGCTATGAGGTCACATTAGATGTGACAACTGGCGCTGAAAGCTTTTTATCAAAAACAATTGCCACTTTCTCATGCAATAAACCTGGATATGACACCTTTATCGACGCCGTGGGCAAGCGCGTAATTTCAGCCACCTTAAATGGGCAACCAGTAGATACCTCAAATTATGATGGTGAAACAATTTATTTAAAGGGCTTAGCTGCAGAAAATGAGTTAGTACTAGAGCTAGAAGCACTTTATTCAAATACCGGTGAAGGCTTACAACGCTCGGTAGATCCAGTTGATAAAGAGGTTTACCTTTACTCACAAGGTGAGACCGCTTTTATTCGCAAGATGTATCCATGCTTTGATCAACCAGATTTAAAGGCCACTTTCACATTGAGCGCCATCGTGCCATCTCATTGGGAGGTTGTTGCTAACAACCCAGTTAAAACAAAATCTGATCTTGGTAATAACCGCACGCAATGGTCCTTCACAACCACACCAAGAATTTCAACCTACATCACCGCATTAATTGCTGGTCCTTACTACTCTGTTAAGGACACATATGTTGGCAAGAAGACGGTGCCACTTGGGATTTACTGCCGTAAATCACTAGCTGAGCATTTAGATCCTGAGGATATTTTCTTAATTACTAAACAAGGCTTTGCCTACTTTGAAAAAGTCTTTGGCCTTGAGTATCCATTTGAAAAGTATGATCAAATCGCAGTTGTTGATTTCAACTGGGGTGCGATGGAAAATGCTGGCGCAGTAACCTTCCTTGAGCGCTTGCTTGTATTTAGATCTAAGGTAACTGAGCGGATGTATAACGCTCGTGCCAACACAATTTTGCACGAGATGGCTCACATGTGGTTTGGCAATATGGTCACCATGAAGTGGTGGGATGATCTTTGGCTAAATGAATCATTTGCCGAGTGGTCCTCCTACTTAGCAATGGTGGAAGGAACAAGATTTAAAAACTCTTGGACCGGCTTTAACCAAGAGCGAAAGAACTGGGCATATCGCCAAGATCAACTCTCCTCTACTCACCCAATTGTCTCTGACATGGTTGATATCGATACCGTAGCTGGAAACTTTGATGGTATTTCATATGCAAAAGGTGCATCCGTACTTCAACAATTAGTAGCCCATGTTGGCCGCGATAACTTTATTTCTGGCCTACAAAAGTACTTTGCTAAGCATGCTTTTAAAAACACCACTCTCGATGATTTATTAAATGAGTTAACCCAAACTAGTGGCCGTGATTTAAAGCCTTGGGTTTCCACCTGGCTGCAAACAGCAGGTGTTAACACATTGCGCCCAGCACTTGAAATTGATGGTGATACTTATAAATCTGTTGCAATTGTGCAAGAGGCGCCAACGATGCCAGCTGGTTCAACTCAGCTTCGCCCGCACCGCATGGCAGTTGGTTTATATGATCTAGTTGGTAACAAGGTGGCACTTCGCAAATCAGTTGAATTAGATGTAGCAGGTGCTAAGACTGTTGTTAGCGAATTAGCAGGAGAGAAAGTTGCAGATCTTCTAGTAATAAATGATCGAGATCTTTCATATGGCAAGGTGCGATTTGATGATCGCTCCATCGCCACATTAAAGGCCCACCTAGGAAAAATTGATGATTCACTTACTCGCGCACTGTGCTGGTCTGCAGCCTGGGATATGTTGCGAGATGCTGAAATTAGCGCAGCTGATTTTATTGATATCGCACTTGCTGGCCTGCCTGGTGAGGATGACATTGCAACGGTAACCATCATTGCAAATCAATTAGTAACCGCTGTTGAGCTTTACTCACATCCAACAAAGCGTGATTCTGCAAGATTAAAAGTTGGCAATGCCTATGAAGTGATGCTGGGCAGCGCTAAAGCTGGCAGTGATCACCAACTTCAATTCGCCCGTAACTTCACCTCATTTGCAGCCAGCGCTGAACACAATGATTTAATCAAAGAGTTACTAGAAGGCAAAGTTGCCGGCCTTAAAGTTGACGCTGATCTTCGCTGGACATTTGTTACTGCATTAGCAGAACGTGGCTTAATGGATAAGGCGGCACTTTCTGCAGAGCTATTAAAGGACAACACATTAACTGGCCAACTTGCCCACGCTACTTGTCTTGCAGCACTTCCAACACCGGATGCAAAGTCAGAAACCTGGAAATCACTTACAACAGCTGAGATCTCAACTTCAGTACGTGAAGCACAGATCACGGGCTTTCAGCGCGCACTGCACCGGCCATTACTTGCTGCCTACGTTGATCCTTACTTTGATCTTCTTATGGATACCTGGGGAAAGAAGTCATATGAGGTTGCTAGCAAATTTGCTACATCTCTTTATCCAGTATTTATAACAACGCAAGTGACCCTTGATAAAACAATTAATTGGCTTGATACAACAGGCAAAGATGCTCAAGCTGGACTTCGCCGTTTAGTTTCTGAAGGAAGAGATGCGCTAGATCGCGCACTTAAGGCACAAGCAAGAGATAAGTAATTACTCGATATGAGTCAGGCTTGATCTCTTCTTAGATTTACGCTCAGCAGTTAACGCCCAAACGATTAATGAAATGCCTAGGAATAATCCAAGTGGTGCTGCAAAAAAGTAAAGTGCGGTTTCAAGTGCGCTTAAGCCCTCACCTGGCATTGCCCCATCTTCAATCATGCGCTCGCTGCTCCCATCGCTTCCACACCAAAAGGTTTTAAGTAAGGAATCCAACTTAGATCAGGTTTGCCAGTTCCTAAGATTCGCCATGCTGCGCCAACTGGTTCGCGTGGCACATTGCGAAGGCGCCAACCTAAATCTTTTAATGTTTTATCAGCCTTTACATGATTGCACTTGTGGCATGCTGAAACCACATTCTCCCAGCTGTGTCCACCGCCGCGAGATCTTGGAATTACGTGATCAATTGAGGTAGCAGTAACTCCGCAATAAACACAACGATTGTTATCTCGAGCAAAGATTGCCCGGCGAGATAGTGGAACTGCGTGGCGATATGGAATGCGAACAAATTTATTTAATTTAATTACCGCAGGCAGAGTTATTGAACCGCGCGCGTAAGTCAAAATTCGATTTGAATCTTCAACGGAAATGGCACGTTGATTTAAGACGAGGATCAACGCTCGTCGCTCTGATACGACACCTAGTGGCTCATAGGTGGCGTTCAGTACCAAAGTTTGTGACACTGAAAGCTTCTCCTTTTGGGTCAACGCGTGGCTCGCGCTGGTGGGTATATCTTGCCCGAGAAGGGGCAAAAAAACAGTATTTGTCTGCCAAATCCACTTAACATTTAGGTTAAAGTTTTCTCATATTATGAAAATAAATGAGAATTTCCAGAGCGCCTTCGACTGGTTTACTGGGGCCCCCTTAAACATAACGGTGATCACTCTGCTGGCTCTTGGCATTCAAATCATTGGCGGGCGAGCTATCACCAGAGCGATGCTTCGTATTGCAGATGCAGATTTAATTCCTGGCCCAAAGCGATCAGGTACTCGCCAGAAAGAGCGTGCTAAAACTACCGGCACAGTTTTAAAATCAACTTTAAATGGCACAATCTGGCTAATTGCAATCTTTATGATTTTATCTGAGTTTGGTTTAAACCTTGGACCATTAATAGCTTCAGCTGGTGTAATTGGTGTGGCACTTGGTCTTGGCGCCCAAACCCTAGTTCGCGATATTTTATCTGGCATCTTTATGTTGGTGGAGGATCAGTACGGTGTGGGAGATCAAGTAAATGTTTTAGATGTAACTGGCGTTGTTGAAACAGTTGGCCTGCGTATTACAACTGTTAGAGATAACGAGGGAACTATTTGGTACCTTCGAAATGGTGAAATCCTAAAGATTGGTAATAAATCTCAGCCTGTATCTCAAAAATAAATTAAGAGTTAAAAACCTTAACGAGAATTTGAGCGATAATTCGCACACCCTCATCCCATTTAACACCATAAATTTTAGTAAAAGCTTGCTCATAACTTAATCCTTCACCCACCAGCTGACTAAGTTGCATAGTTGATGATGGCCCAGCAAGTGCTGTTAAAACTTCAGTGATCGCCATTCCAACATCATAAACTCGCGCTCCATCATATTTATCCCAAGCAGCACCACCATAGGTATAGCCATCTTTAGGACTCATAAACTCTGTTAACCACTCAACATCTGGCTTTGCTGAATAAATCAAAGCTCCTATTACTGAATCACGTGCCTCCAAATACTTCTCATAATCATCAAAATAAATTGCGGCATTTTGAGCAAATGTTGCTTCTCCTTCAAATTGCCATCTTGGTAGATTTCCTAAGTACTTTCCTTGTTGAGAGTCTTGAATAATGTGTGTGTACTCATGAGCCTCAATTGGGCCATCAGTGTTGTTCCTCGTTTGCTTGCCAATCTGACTAGAGCTCATAATTACTAGAGCGCTTTTTTTATCAGATGAGGTCATCGCACTTGCCCCTCGACATCGATCTTCACTTGGACACATCTTGTTAGCTTCATTTTTTTGCCAACTCTGAATAGATCGTCCATAAAATTCATTAACCTTAGATTGTGCCCAATCGGCATCTTTGCGTTCGAAATATACAAATTTTGTCGGAATTTGCTTTTCAAAATCAAGATAAAGCCTTGATGCAAGATTTATCCCAGCTGCTGGATTGGTGTTATCTGCCACTGAGTTTGGTCCCACTTCCACCGAGAACTTTGCCATTGGTGTGGCGTTTTTGATGATTTGATCAGCACTCTTCTTCCATGCCCAGTAAACAATGGACTTTGGATTTTCGAGCATATCTTCGAAACTTTTTGGCTCTGCTGGAATTTCAATTTTAGGTTTAACTAATTCTTGCTCTGCATTTGAACAACTTGTTGAAAAACTAGCTACCAGAATAATCAGAAGTGAAGAAGTAATTATTCTTTTGCTGGTCTTCATATGACTTCCGGTGCGTTGATCATGGCTGCTGCTGCAGCCTCTAAGTACCCCCAAAGCTCTGCTTTTAAATCATCACTTATCTCAAGACCATTAACCGCATCCTTCATGCAGAGGAGCCAGGCATCATGCGCTTTGCTATCAATATGAAATTCGGCATGGCGCATGCGAAGTCTTGGATGACCGCGCTCTTGGCTATAAGTAGAAGGTCCGCCCCAATATTGTTCTAAGAATAATTGCAGCCGCCGGCCCGCACCATGTAAATCATTTTCTGGATACATCGGGCGAAGGATTGGATTAACTGCAACTAGGGCGTAAAAGTGTGAGACCAAATCATTGAATGTGCGCTCACCACCAGCGCGTTCGTAAAAGCTTTCTTGTGACACTAATTATTTTCTAAAAACTTATTTAAAAAGGCTCGTTCCTCATCAGTTAGTGGGCGAGATTTACGGCTAGCTAGATCAATAGCAACTTGAACAGTCTTCATCTTGGCGAAGACAACACCATCTTTTGTTACATCATAACCATTAACAAAGGATGAGTTACCAATCTTTTCTACCCATAAATTAACATCATAAAAACAGCCACCCTCAGTCATTGGAATTAAGTAATCAACCTCGGCCCTGCCAACTACCATCTCCATTAACACTGGTTTTTCACTACGCTCTGAAAAGCTAAACCAGCCCCAATCAAAGCGTGCTTCTTGGGCGTAAGTTAAATACTTTGCATTATTAACATGACCAAATGCATCTAGATCATCCCAGCGAACAAAAGCTTTATGGGTGTATTTCATCGAGTTAACTTTCTGTAAGTAGCGCGGTGTGGCCGGGCGGCATCAATACCTAATCTTGCAACCTTATTCTCTTCATAGCTTTCAAAGTTTCCTTCAAACCAGAACCACTTTGAATCACCTTCATAGGCCAAGATGTGGGTTGCAATTCGGTCTAAGAACCAGCGATCGTGAGAGATCACAACTGCGCAACCTGGAAATTCAAGTAATGCATTTTCAAGTGAACTTAAGGTGTCAACATCAAGATCATTTGTTGGCTCATCAAGTAGAAGTAGGTTTCCACCTTGTTTTAGCGTTAGCGCTAAATTCAAACGGTTTCGCTCACCACCTGATAAAACTCCAGCTGCTTTTTGTTGATCAGGTCCCTTAAAGCCAAATGCTGAAACGTAGGCACGACTTGGCATTTCAACATTTCCAACCTTAATAAAATCAAGCCCGTCGGAGACAACCTCCCACAATGATTTCTTTGGATCGATACCACCGCGTGATTGATCAACGTAGGAAATCTTTACCGTCTCTCCCACTTTCACCACACCAGAATCTGCTTTTTCCATACCTAGGATTGTTTTAAACAAAGTTGTCTTACCCGCACCGTTTGGCCCGATAATTCCGACAATTCCATTTCGTGGCAATGTGAAAGATAAATCATCGATTAGCAGGCGATCATCAAAGCCTTTAACTAGATGTTGGATATCAACTACAACATCACCTAAGCGAGGTCCAGGTGGAATTTGAATCTCTTCAAAATCTAACTTGCGAGTTTTATCAGCTTCTGCCGCCATCTCTTCATAACGTGCCAAACGCGCCTTTGATTTAACTTGGCGTCCTTTGGCATTCATGCGCACCCACTCGAGCTCCTCTTTCAAACGCTTTGAACGCTTTGCATCCTTTTGACCTTCTACCTTCATACGAGCTTCTTTTGTCTCTAAGTATGTTGTGTAGTTACCTTCATATGGATAGGCACGTCCTCGATCTAATTCAAGAATCCATTGCGCAACATTGTCTAGGAAGTAGCGATCATGGGTAATTGCAACCACTGTTCCTTCGTACTTACTTAGATGTTGCTCTAGCCATAAAACTGATTCAGCATCTAAATGGTTCGTTGGCTCATCTAGCAGTAATAGATCTGGCTTTTGTAATAGTAGCTTACAAAGTGCAACGCGGCGACGCTCACCACCGGATAAAACCTTCACATCCGCATCTGGTGGCGGGCAACGAAGTGCGTCCATTGCTTGTTCAAGTTGTGAATCTAAATCCCATGCATTGCGATGATCAAGCTGCTCTTGCAATGTTCCCATTTCAGCTAATAACTTGTCGTAATCAGCATCTGGGTTTGCCATCTCCTCTGAGATTGCATTAAATCGATTTAATAAACCAATAGTTTCAGCAACACCTTCTTGCACATTCTCCAGCACATTTTTATCTTCACTTAGTGGTGGCTCTTGTAACAGGATTCCGACGGTGTAACCAGGAGCTAAGTAAGCCTCACCATTTGAGGGCTGTTGCAGTCCGGCCATAATCTGAAGCACCGTTGACTTACCAGCACCGTTTGGTCCAAGCACGCCGATCTTGGCACCGGGTAAAAACATCAGGGTGACATCATCGAGAATTACTTTGTCGCCATGCGCCTTACGCGCCTTTTTCATCGTATAAATAAACTCGGCCATAGGGACAAACCTTACCTGTTGCGATCGGTAGACTTACGCAGGTAAATGCGCTTGTAGCTCAGTCGGATAGAGCGAATGCCTTCTAAGCATTAGGTCGCAGGTTCGATTCCTGCCAGGCGCACTTAACTTACTCAGTCACGATCCATCTCTTGAAACTGTAATCTTTGAATTCATAAACATTTACTGCCCGTTTTTTATAAATAGCGGTGAAATCTTTACCGCCTTTGTATCGCATGGTGCCAAGCAGGATTAGATATGGAAAACCAGTTCCAGGAGCTCTAACTCCCTTTAGAACTTCAGCCGACCAAGGCTTTGCGTAACTCTTTTTGCTGACCAATTTGGATTTGTCCACAACTAGATTGCCGTGGAGGGCGCCAATTTTCTCTAACCAATTTAACTTTAAAACTAGTTGAGTACCTTCAACAATAATCTTTGCCATGCTCAAATCATAGCCAGGCATAGAAAAACCCCACACGCTAGGTCGTGTGGGGTTTTTCCTATTTATTTACTTGATTAGAGCGATCTGCTTATCTGCTAATTGAAGTAGCGCACCAGATAGCTTTGCGTAACCTAACTTTGCCGCTTGCTCGGTAGCACATTCATTTACAACATAATCCATGAATTGTGCAACAACAGCTTGTGTTCCGATGTTCTTGTTAGCTGCTGCTGTGTAAGCCAGGCCGTAAGCAAAACCGGTTAATGAGTAAGACTTCTTAATTGCTTTTTTGTAATCAAGAGTAATTACTCCAGGAGTAGTAGTTGATGCAACATAACCGTTAGCAAAAATTGATGCCGCAGTTGATGTTGGAGCAACGAACTCACCACTGTTGTTCTTTAGTTGTGCAACAACCATTTTGCGCTCTGTTGCATATGAAACTTCACCGTAACCAATAGCGCCAGCCTTTGAAGCCACGCCATTCGCCAAACCATCAGACTGGTTTCCTGATTGGAAGGTTCCAGCTGGAACTGTTGTTCCTGGGAATGCTGAAGTGAATGTTCCGTTCTTGCCCTTTGTCCAGACTGCTGGGAATAGTTGGTTCAACCAGTCTGTAAAGATTTCTGAAGTTCCTGACTTATCAAAGCGGTAGTAAACAGTGATGTCTAGGTTTGGCATCGCTGTCTTCTTCTTCGTCTTTACATCTGTGTTATCTGCAATAATCTTTGGATCATTCCACTTTTTAATTGTTCCTGAATAGATTCCAGAAACAGTTGCTGGTGAGAGCTTCAAAGTGCCTTTAAATCCAGGAATGTTTGCATAAACTGCAATTGGGAAAATTGATGCTGGAATATAAGCAAAATGTGCTGGCGTCTTTTCTGATGAAGGGTATGGTGTGTCTGAAAATGCTAAGTCAACAGTTCCATCCGTCAAACCTTTACGTCCTGAACCTGATCCGCCACCTGGGTATGAAAGATTATGGCTTGACCACTTTGACCAAGCTGGAATACATGCATCTAATAGATTCTTAACAGCTGATGATCCATTACCTGTTAGATTTGTAGCATTTGCTGGTGCAACTAAACCCAGCGATAGTGCGATAACGCTTACCGCTACTGCGGACTTAACTAATAGGCCGCGTTTGTTTTTCATTGACATTAATACCTCTCCTTAGAAGTGATTCGGTGAGATAAACCTATGTTTATGCGATTAACAAAGGCGGTCTTTATTGCGAAGGTTAGGCGACTTCTAAGTGAACAGATGGTAAATCGATTTAGCCAAAGCGGCCAGTTACATAATCCTCTGTGCGCTTGTCTTTTGGTCTTGAGAAGATCTCATTTGTAGTTGCAACCTCAATTAATTGACCTGGGCCACCATCGGATAAGAAGAAGCCGGTGTAATCAGAAACTCGAGCTGCTTGTTGCATATTGTGAGTAACGATAACCACAATAATTGAGTCAGCAAGTTCACGAATTGTCTCTTCAATTCGTAGTGTTGAACCAGGATCAAGTGCTGAACATGGTTCATCCATTAATAAAACCTCTGGCTTCACAGCGAGTGCCCGGGCAATACACAAACGTTGTTGTTGACCACCAGAAAGTGAACCACCATGGGCGCTAAGGCGATCTTTAACCTCTTTCCAAAGACCTGCGCGAGTTAAGCACTCCTCTAATAAATCATCTTTGTTTTCAATCTTAAGCTGAGCCAGCTTTAAACCAGATAAAACATTCTCACCAATTGTCATAGATGGAAATGGATTTGGTTTTTGGAAAACCATGCCGATTTTCAAGCGAATCTTGGTGACATCAGTTCCTGGTTCATAAATATCTTTACCATCTAATAAAACTTCACCAGCCATAGCTGCACCTGGAATAAATTCGTGCATGCGATTTAATGTGCGAAGAAATGTTGATTTTCCGCAACCAGATGGTCCAATTAATGCAGTAACCGTATTTGCTGGAAACTCAAGATTTATATCAGCTAAAGCATGGTGCTTACTAAACCATGCATGCACGCCATTTGTTTCAAGCCCGGTTCCAGGAGTGAACTTGTTTGCAGTTCTAGTTGAGCCCGCCACTGATGCTAATGATGCCACTGGATTATCTTTGCTCACATTTGCTCCTTTATCTACAGCTCTTTGCGTAATCTTTGGCTGAATATGGCTGGACATTTATTTTCACCGTTTCTTCCCTGATAGTAAGCGAGCTGATACGAAGAGAATTAAGACAAGAGTAAGCAAAATAAGGGCGCCGCCCCATGCCCGGGTAAGTGCGACTTCAAGGCCGGTGCGCATTAAGGTAAATGTATAAAGTGGTAGCGCTGATGAAGGCTCGTTAAATGGATTTAGGTTTGTTGCGGTATTTCCCAAAATCGTAAGAAGTAGCGGCGCAGTCTCACCAGCTACGCGGGCAATTCCTAAAATAATTGCTGTAAAGATACCGCTGCGCGCTGCGGGAACTACCACCATTGCAACTGTTCGCCATTGAGTGGCGCCGAGTGCGGTACCAGCCTCGCGCAGCTCACGAGGAATTAACTTCAACACCTCCTCCGCCGTGCGAGCTACCGTCGGTAGCATCAATATCGATAGTGCTAAAGCTCCAACAAATGCAGAGTACTTGGCGCCTAGGGTCACAATTAAAACAGAGTAAATAAATAGACCAGCCACAATTGATGGCACACCCGACATCGCTTGTACTAAAAAGCGAACTAATGATTCAAACCTTCCTTTTATCTCAGTTAAATACAAGGCGGTTAAAATCCCAATCGGTACTGAAATAATTGTGGCAATTAGAACAATTAATGATGTTCCGATAATTGCATGTAGTGCGCCACCTTCGGTAAAAGGGGCATCTGGTGAAGAAAACTTCATGTCTTGCGTGAAGGTATTCCAGCGAATTGCACCAGATCCCTTTTGAATTACCGTAAACAAAATACTGCCTAATGGCAGAAGAACAAGTGCTGTAGCAATATAGATAAAGGATGTGCTCAGAGCATTTGAAATCATCCGAACACCTTGGCGATTTACTGAGATCAAAATATTGGCAGTAGTTGTCAAAACTAAAAATATTGCTACCCCACCCAATTTTCCAGCTAGTGGCGTTATATTTAGCAAGATTGGAGTTGCAACTATGCAACCGATGAATACAGCTAAATTAGTTAACACTTGATTTCTGCCAATACCCCATGGCTTTTTAGGCACTGCGGTGAAGTTTTGCTGCAAAGTCGTACTCAATTTATTGCCCTCCAGTTCGAGAGGCACGTTTAACAATAAAATCAGATAAGAAGTTAACAAGGAGTGTGACAATAAAGAGAACTAAGCCTGCCGCCATTAATGCGCGTAGCTCTGCTTCGCCAGCTTCACCAAATCGGGCCACAATTAAGGAGGCAACGTTTCCACCTGCAGAAAATAGAATGTCGTAATTTGGTATGAAGTAAATATTTAACACTAAGTAGATAGCAATCGTTTCACCCATTGCCCGGCCCAAGCCAAGCATTGCACCACCTGCAATTCCACTAACACCAAAAGGTAATACCACCGAGCGAATCATTGTCCATTTTGTAGCGCCAAGTGCGTAAGCTGCTTGAATTCGATCAATTGGAACCTGTGAAAAAACTTCCCTGGAAATAGCTGCGATGATTGGAACAATCATGATTCCAACTACTATGCCTGCAATAAATGGTGAGCGCTCAAATACTGGCGCTGGCATATCGAAAAATGGTAGAAAATCAAAGTACTTGTGCAAAAGTTTTGCCCAGTAAATTGCGTGTGGCATCAAAACAATGAATCCCCATAATCCATAAATTACAGATGGGATTGAAGCCATAAGATCTACAACAATAGTTAAGCCTCGTTTTAATCTCTCTGGTGCGTAATAAGTTAAAAATAAAGCGGTGCCAACTGCAAGTGGCAAGGCAATCACTAATCCGATAAATGAAACAACTAATGTTCCAATTAACATCGCGCCAATTCCATACCTGGCCGGAATTCCATTTTCTGGATCACCAGCTTCCCATTCAAAGCCTGTTACAAATCGAATTCCTTGTTCTTGAAAGATAGGTAATCCTTCTAGCAATAAAAATAATGCGATCAAACCTAAAATAATTAATGATGTAAAGCCGCCACCGGTCACGATAAATCTAAATACTTTGTCAGAAAACCTTGGTTTAGTTGTTAACTGCCGCGACGGTGGAATTACCCCTTTGTATGCAGTATCGGGCGTCTTGAGCATGGGGACATCATGCTAAAAATCATCGCTTCAAAGGTTTAATCGGAACAACATAAAGGTGAACGGAAGGTGAATTACGGCCAGAAGTGGCGCCTGTATTAGGGTGGGGGCCATATGGGAAATGATCTGCCGAACCTGATCTGGGTCGATTGCGAGATGACTGGGCTTGATCTAAATAAAGATGCCTTGGTTGAAATCGCAGTCCTAGTCACCGACGCACAGTTAAACATCCTGGGTGAAGGCATTGATCTAGTAATAAAGACAACCCCAGAAAAATTAGCGGCCATGGATGATTTTGTTAAGAACATGCACACCGAATCTGGTCTGATCAATGAGATCCCAAATGGCGTATCTCTTGCTGAGGCAGATACTGCCATCATCGCCTACCTAAGTAAGTACGCACCTGGTGAAGGAAAGTCCCCGCTTGCTGGCAACAGTGTCTATGTTGATCGTGGCTTTATCGCACGAGATCTTCCCCAATTAAATAAGTATCTGCATTATCGAACAATTGATGTCTCATCGATTAAAGAGTTAGCCCGCCGCTGGTATCCCAAGGTTTACTTCGCAGCCCCGGCAAAGGATGGCAATCACCGTGCGCTAGGTGATATTCGAGATTCAATCGAGGAGCTTGAGTACTACCGCACTAAAATCTTCATTCAATCGTGAAGTAGTATTGGCCAGTAACAAACATGGTGGGCGTAGCTCAGCTGGTAGAGCACCCGGTTGTGGTCCGGGATGTCGCGGGTTCGAGCCCCGTCGCTCACCCCACTATTTAAAAGAATACAAACAAAAGATCTGGGAGAAATAAATGAAGCCGATGATCTTTGATGTGGTTATTGAAATCCCAGCCGGATCTAGAAACAAGTACGAGATCGATCATAATTCTGGAAAAATTCGATTAGATCGAATGCTCTTTACATCCACCCGTTATCCATATGACTATGGCTTTGTTGAAAATACTCTCTCACTAGATGGAGATCCACTTGACGCTCTCGTCATGCTGGATGAGCCAACCTTTCCTGGCTGCGTAGTTTCTTGTCGAGTAATTGGCATGCTGCGTATGACTGATGAAAAAGGTGGCGATGACAAATTACTTTGCGTTGCAGCGGGTGATATTCGAAAAGATTACCTAACTGATATTTCTGATCTGCCAACCTTTGAACTTGAAGAAATTAAGCACTTCTTTGAAGTATATAAATCACTTGAACCAAATAAATCAGTTCATGGTGGTGATTGGGTAAATCAAGGCGCTGCCGAGGATGAGATCAATAACTCTTACGCACGCTTTAAAAACCACTAACCGCTTTTAAACTAAAGAGCCTCGAACACTAAAGGCCTCTGCTACGCGGCCAACTGAAACAATAAAGGCTGCGCTTCGAAGATCCACGTTGTATTGCTTAGCAGTCTCATTCACATGCACAAATGCCTTAGACATCCGGGTATCTAATTCACTCCTAAAGCGCTCCTTTGGCCAGGAGTATTGCTGAATATTTTGCGTCCACTCAAAGTATGAGCCCATTACGCCGCCACTGTTTGCCAAGATATCTGGCACAACTACAACCTTATTTGCCTTTAGCTTTGCATCAGCGCTAGTCATAATTGGCTGGTTAGCACCTTCAATGATAAATCTGGCCTTAATACGATCAACATTTGAATCATTAATTACATTTCCAAGGGCTGCTGGAATCAAGACATCACAATCAACTTCAAGTACTTCAGCGGCGCCGATGCGCTCATCTGATTTCACATCAGCTAAAGATTTCACATCAAAGATCGCCTTAACATCAATACCTTTTTTATCAACTACGCCACCGCTCACATCAGCGATAGCAATTACCTTCATGCCTAACTCTTGGCAGACGAGTGCGGCGTAGCGTCCAACATTTCCAAATCCTTGAATAGCAACTGTTGCACCCTCCGCCTTTTTACCATTTTGCTCCAAAGTGGCTGCTGCAATTTGTGCAACACCGCGGCCGGTTGCTTCTTCTCTTCCTGGTGCACCAAATAAACCAACTGGTTTACCAGTAACACATGCAGGTTGGAAACCTTCAATTCTGTGGAACTCATCCATTAGCCATGCCATCGTTTGTGCATCTGTTCCTAAATCAGGGGCCGGGATATCGCGGTTAGGACCAAGAACGTTAATTAATGTTCTAGTCCAGCGACGAATAACTTCCTCTTTTTCTAGTGGAGTTAATTTGGTTGCATCAACAGTTACGCCACCTTTACCGCCACCAAATGGCACATCAATTAACGCAGTCTTCCAAGTCATTAAAGATGCAAGGGCTCTGACCTCATCGATGTCTACATCTTGGTGAAAACGAATTCCACCTTTCCGTGGGCCGCGAGCACTTGAGTGCTGCACGCGATAGCCAGTTAATACTTCAATGCCATCTTTGCGATGTAGTGGAATTGAGATTGTTACCTCGCGCTCACATGCGCTAATTGCATCAACTAAACCTTTTTTTAATTTCAGTATTTCACCAGCATGGGCGACTAATTCATTTACTTCAGCGAATGCGGAATGGCCAGACTTCGTTGTCATGTCGCTAATCTAAATCATTAGTTGAGATTAAGTGAACTCAGTGAGGAATCCAGCGCTCAAAATGGAGCGAGTTGAAGTAAAAACGCTGATAGGGTCGGCCAGTACAAAAGACCGGGTTGTTAGCTCAGTTGGTAGAGCAGGTGACTCTTAATCACCGGGTCGGGGGTTCGAGTCCCTCACAACCCACTTATGCGTCTAATTGGCGGCATATCCGCAGGAACTGAAAAAGATATACACCCATATCAGACCTAAATCGACACATCTCTAATCATGTGCTGGAAAAACTTATCCGCTCTACTTCCAGGCATTTTTTCACCAGCAAAAGTAAATCCTAAAGATTCATAAGCCTTTATTGCCAATAAATTATCAATCCAAACGCCAAGTCCTTGTCTTACCCAATCTTTTTCTTTAGCATGATGATCAATGTAGTTAAACAAGGCACGCATAACTCCATTTCCTCTATAACTTGGATCAGTCCAGCATCCACCAATCCAACATGTTGCGCCATGATCGCCATTTAATACTTCGATATATAACATCCCAACATCCATACCATTTATTGATGCGACTAAGTAATCCTCTTTTTCAAACAACTTTAGCCAAACTTCCCTCGATTGTGCTTCTACTTCCACCAAAGCTGCTCCAAAAGCTTCTGGATTTTCGATTAATGCACGGATTCGAATCGCTCTTAATCTTTCCCATTCATCTGGGCCAAGAGGAAAAACTTCGACTTTTTTATTCACATATACAGAGTAAATTACAGAAATGATTTTTGGAAATTCCGCCCAAACCCATCCTAAATCGGTTCAAAATCTAGTAATTGTCAGACCCCATCCCTAATATGGGTTGTGGATTAAGATCAATTGAATCCATATGTGGCCTATGAAGGATATGTAGTTCGAGTCCCTCACAACTCACTTCAGGTTATAAGCAATAATTAATTTATGAATCCAAGGATCTGCGTCATCGGTGCTGGCCCAAGTGGCATTACCGCTGCGAAGAACTGTGTTGAAAATGGCTTAGATGTTGTGGTCTTTGAAAAAAATGACAAGGTTGGTGGCAATTGGGTCTTTAACTCTAAAACAGGACATTCAAGTGTTTATGAGAATACGCATTTAATTAGCTCTAAGGCATGGTCTGAGTTTGAAGATTATCCAATGCCAGATTCATTTCCTGACTACCCAAGCCATATTCAACTTCAAAATTACTTCCAATCTTATGCAGTTCATTTTGGCGTAATGCCAAAGATTAAGTTTGATCACACCGTAAATCATGTCACCCGCCAACAAGATGGAAAATGGTTGGTTGAATTTACCGATAATGTTGGAGTTAAGAAGAGTGAAGTATTTGAGTATTTAATGGTTTCTAATGGCCACCATAATGTGCCGAAGTTTCCTGAGTATCCAGGAAATTACAGTGGAAAGTTTTTGCACTCCCATGATTTCAAGGGTGTAGATGAATCTTGGCGAGATAAGCGTGTATTAGTAATTGGTGCTGGTAACTCTGCCTGTGATATTTCAGTTGAAGCAGCTCGTATGACTAAGACGGTTCATATGTCCATGCGAAGTCCACAATGGTTTTTTCCAAAGTTTATCTTTGGTCAACCAGGTGATGTCTTTGCTGCACGTAGTAAGTGGTTACCAAAGAAGCTTCGCCAGTATGGTCTTAAGTTTTTGGTTAAATTAATTCAAGGCCCATACAGTCGCTATGGATTACCAGAGAACACCACTCTGCCACTAACTACCCACCCAACTTTGAACTCTGACTTGATGGATTACATTCGCCACGGCCGAATTAAGCCGCGCAAGGCAATTAAATCTTGGAATGGGCTAACTGTTGAGTTTGTCGATGGCAGTAAAGAAGATTTTGACATTATTTGCGCCGCAACCGGCTTCTGGACCACCTTTCCGTTTTTTGATGAGAGTTTTGTAAATTTTAAGAATTTAACAGAGGTGCCGCTATATAAAAAGATGATGCATGAAAAGTATGAAAATCTTTACTTTATTGGATTGTTTCAACCCCTAGGTTGCATTTGGCCACTAGCTGATTACCAAGGCAAGATCGCCTGTCTAGAGATAATTGGAAAGTACCATAGGCCAAAAGATATGAAGTCTGCGATTGATCATGAAGTCAAAAATCCTCACTTTAATTTCACTACAGGCCAACGTCATGCAGTAGAGGTGGATTACCACCTGTTTCGTAAAGAGTTAAAAAGTGAGTTGAAAAAAGCTGGTGTAGATATAGGTAAATCACCGGCAGGTAATAAGAAGCTTTATAAAAGTTTTGCCTAGAAGTTAACTACTTCTCAATCTCCTTTATAAGATCAAAATCACTGCCACTTAATTGTCCTTGGGCTGCATACAAATCCAACTTTGCGCGAGTATCGGCAATATCTAAGTTTCGCATTGTTAATTGACCAATTCGATCAGCTGGCCCAAAGGCAGCATCTTCAGTTCGCTCCATTGATAATTTTTCAGGTGAGTAAGACAAGGCTGGTCCAGTTGTATTAATGATGGAAAAATCATCACCACGGCGCAGGCGAATGGTGACAGTGCCAGTAATTGCAGATGCAACCCACCTTGTTAATGATTCGCGAAGCATTAGAGCTTGTGGATCAAACCAGCGACCTTCATAAAGCAGGCGACCTAATCTGCGACCTTCTGCATGGTAATTAGCAATTGTGTCCTCATTATGGATTGCACTTACCAATCTTTCATATGCAATAAATAAAAGCGCCATACCTGGTGCTTCATAAATTCCACGGCTCTTCGCCTCAATAATCCGGTTTTCAATTTGATCAGACATACCAAGGCCGTGGCGGCCACCAATTGCATTAACCTCTTTTATTAACTCAACGCTGTCCTTAAATGACTTAGCGTTAATGGAAACGGGCCTGCCCTGTGAGAATTCGATCTTCACATCTTCACTATCAATTTTTACTGATGAATCCCAAAACTTAACGCCCATAATTGGCTCGACCAACTCAATTGATGAATCCAGCTCCTCTAGTTTTTTCGCCTCATGTGTTGCACCTAAAATATTGGCATCTGTTGAGTAAGCCTTCTCTGTGCTGTCGCGATATGGCAGATTGTGATCTTTCAGCCACTGTGACATCTCTTTGCGACCGCCAAGTTCGGCAACAAAATCAGCATCTAACCATGGTTTATAAATCTTAAGATTTGGATTAGCTAGCAGTCCGTAACGATAAAAACGCTCAATGTCATTTCCTTTATAGGTGGAGCCATCTCCCCAAATTAAGACATCATCTTTAAGCATTGCGCGAACTAATAATGTGCCAGTTACTGCGCGCCCTAGTGGTGTTGTGTTGAAATACTGTTTGCCACCGCTTTTTATATGAAACGCACCGCAGGCAATTGCAGCCAGGCCCTCTTCAACTAAAGCACTCTTGCAATCTACTAACCGAGCAATCTGTGCGCCATACTCTTTAGCGCGATCTGGAACGGCCGCAATATTTGTTTCATCATATTGACCAAGGTCTGCGGTATAGGTGCATGGTGTTGCACCCTTTGCTTTCATCCAAGCAACTGCCACAGAGGTATCAAGTCCGCCGCTAAATGCGATACCGACTTTTTCGCCAACTGGCAGTGATGCTAGAACTTTGGACATGAGAACAGCCTAACTTAAAGCTTGCCACTCTCGTTTTAGAATTGCATAGATCCAGGTGTTAGTCCACTCCCCTTTAAAGAAATCATCCTCAGTATGAGCAGCTTCTAACCTAAGACCTAATCTTTCACAGACCGCTCTTGATTTTGGATTGCGTTGATCCATAACCGCAGCAATTCTATGTAGATCATTGTTTTCAAATGCCCAAGTCAGCAGAGCTCTAGCAGCCTCAGTTACATAACCATTTCCAGAAAAAGCTGGGTTAATAACGTAGCCAAACTCGGCATACTTATTTTTTTCTGAGAGAAAATTTAGATTTGTTTGACCAATTACCTTCTTACTCTCTTTTAACTCAATCGAAAGAAGTACTGCATCACCCTGCTTTTCAATCTTGGTGGAACTTAATCCTTTTTCAAGAGCCTCTTGCACCTGCTCTGATGTGCGCACTGGCCAGGGAACATACTTAACAGTTTCTGGGTTTGATTGATATTCGAGCATATCTGCATGGTCTGATAATTTAAAAGGGCGCAAGATTAATCGACTTGTCTCAATCACACGCCTACCTTACAGCGATCTAAATGTAGAGTTAAGTCATGGATATTGCATATAAATTATTTTTAACTCTGCACTTCATTGCTCTAGCTGGCTTACTTGGCGGCTTGCTTGCACAAATTCCGAATAAGCCTAAAAAACTACAACCTTTTGTTCTTCACAGCGCCTGGTTGATTTTAATTGTCGGGATTGCAATGGTCGGTCTAAACCAAGGGATGCATGCAAATGATGCAACAGTTGAGGTTTTAGATCATGTAAAGATTGCAATTAAATCTACAGTGGTCATTGCAATTCTAATTCTTGGCTACATGAATATTAAAAAGACAGTATTAAGCACCAAGATCTGGGGCGTAATGACGGTCTTAGCTGTGGCAAATATTATTGTTGCAGTATTTGTTTAATCAACAAGTGCAACGACGAAATCAATTTCAACCAAGATATTGATTAAGTCAGAGCCAACTGTTGTGCGCACTGGAAATGGTGCTTTAAAAAACTCGCGGTAAACCTCATCGTAGGCTTTGAAGTCACGGTTTACATCTTGCAGATGAGCAGTAACTTTTACAACATCTTCAAACTTGGCACCTTTTACATCAAGAATTTTTTGTAGATTCTTTAAAGTCTGACGGGTTTGCTCAGCCACGCCACCATCAACAATTTTTCCAGTTGCTGGATCAATTGGTCCCATGCCACATGTGTAAAGAAATCCATGTGCTGCTACGCCGTGCGAATATGAACCACCTGGTGCTGGTGCATCTTTAGCTTGGATATGTTCGACCTTCATATTTGCTCCTTAGGTTGGGTTTTTAGAAAAAGGTATGAATGCAATCTACAACATCATAATTGTCATTGACCAACGGGATCAATTGCCACTTATCAAAGGTCGTGCATGGGTGTGAGATGCCAAGGCCGATCAGATCAGCAACTGCAAATTGATCTGAGCTTCGCATAAATCCATGCTGATCATTTAATTTCTCGATTTTGCCAGTAAATTTCTCAACCTTGCCGTGGTACTTGGCAAGTGGCAGTGGATTATGAAGATCACAGCCGATATCTCGCTTACCCAAATTCAATACACCAAACCCAGGTTCTGGAGTACTTAAAACCTGACTCCAAACTTCAATCGCTGGAAGTAACGGTTTTCCTACATTCTTAGCTGGGTAAATCTCGTCATAATAAATATGATCATGACTTACATATCCACCACTTCGCAGTAATAACATCTTTGGCTTACTAAACTTGTTTAACTCTTGCGCCACAATTTCAAAGTAAGCACTTCCACCAGCGCTAACAATAAATTCATGCTCAGATTTAAACTCATAAGCAACCTCACCTGCAGCAACAATCCTCTGACAAAAATCATGAAGAGCAGATTCACCCTCATTATTTCTTCCAGCATTTGGAACTGCGCCTTCAAAGCCAGTAACACCGCGAAGATTTAATCTAGAATCCTTTTTAATCTCTTGGGCGATGCTTTTAACTAATGCTAAATCCCGTACGCCACCTCTGCCATTATCGGCTCCAATTTCAATAAAAAGATTGACCTTGCCATCAGATGGCGTAGCAGCTTTAACTATTTCTAATCCGGCTAATGAATCTACATAAAAAATAATCTCTGCCTTATTCTTACTATTTAAAGTTGCAATTTTTGCAATTGCACTGCTATCTAATACCTCATTCGCAATGATTAATCTTTTAAAGCCAAATTTGCGAAATATCTCAGCCTGCCAAAAGTTTGCAATTGTAAGCGCCCAAGCACCAGCATCGATCTGCATCTGCGCAATTTGTGGTGACATTGTAGTTTTAACATGCGGCGCCAATTCTGCGCCAACAGACTTACAGTACTTGGCCATTACGTCGATGTTATTTTTTAGCGCACTCTCTTTCAGTACCATCATCGGGAATTGAAACTCGGAGTTAAATAGGTTTGGTTTTGACTTTACAAATTTATCAAATGTTTTCCCGTGTGATTTTAGTGGGAAATTTTTCTGTGTCTCATCAATTTTTATACGGCCTAGGTTAGGCTTCATATTAATCCCTTCCGTACTTAGATATGAACTCATCCAAAATACTGGCAGTTGAGGATGAGCCACTACGATCGATACCAGCATCTAAAAACTCAAGTAATTGATCTAAACTTTTTACACCACCAGCACTCTTTACTTTTACCTTTGGTGAGCAAGTTGCCCGCATTAATTTAACATCTGCCAAAGTGGCACCAGTTGGCGCAAAGCCGGTAGAGGTCTTTACATAATGCGCACCCGCCGCCTCAATTAACTTACAAGCGATAACCTTTTCAGCATCTGTTAAATAAGCATTTTCCAAAATTACCTTCACCTGATTGCCAGATGCTGCTGCAACAACGGCTGATATTTCATCTTGGATCTCTTGAGTTTTACCAGATTTAAGGTGGCCAATATTGATAACTACATCAATTTCTACCGCCCCATCGGCAACTGCTTGTTTGGTTTCAAATACTTTACTCTCAGTAGTTGATGAGCCATGTGGAAAGCCAACAACGGTTCCAACTAAAACATCACTGCCCTTTAAAATTTCTGCTACAAATTTCACATCACAAGGCTTACAGCAAACTGAAGCCACATCATATTTAAGCGCGACATCACAACCAGCTTTAACCTCATCAAGAGTCATCGCTGGCCCTAATGTTGAGTGGTCAATAGTTTTCGCTACCCTTTTTAAAGTGTATTTAGAGTTAGACATAAGTGAAAGGTATCAAACCTCTCGGGACATATAAGCCAAACCAATTGCCACCGTTGCAATACCAGCCCAGCCTTGCAAAGTAATGACCTCATTTAATAGCCAGGCTGCCAAGATAGTTGCAGTAGCAGGCTCAGCCAAGATTAATGTCGATGCAACACCTGGCTTAACTCCCTTTAAGCCCTTGGCATAGAGGATGTAGGCCAATGCAGTTGGAATTAATGCCAGCCAAATTATCATTGCCGCACCATCTGCTGTTACTAGCCATTGCAAATCTGTCAGCAATAAAATTGGCAGAGATAACAAAGCTGCTAATGAAAACACTTTATACATCGCAAATGTAGAGTCCACTCCTTGAATAAGTGCGCGCTTACTAGAAACTGCAAGCAAACCAAATGAGCCACCGGCAATTATTGCCAAGATAAAGCCGCCCAAATCAAAACCGGCCACACCATTTGCGGTTCCTAGAATAATAATTCCGGCGGTAGTTATAACGGTTGCAACAAACCAACGCTTACTTGGTCGCTCTTTATATATTAAGTAATCAAGTAATCCAGTTAAAGCCGGTACTGAGCCAAGCGCTGTTACGGTGCCAATTGCAACACCAGTTTGCTTAACAGCTGAGAAAAAGGTTAATTGATAAGCAAGAATTCCAATCGCACTTAGCCACATCGCTAGTTTTGGAACTGGCGCTGAAATAGTTCTAGTTAACTTGATGTATAGAAATAGAAATAATGCGCCC
>JBIIXT010000051.1:0-6550 GCA_044347205.1 Candidatus Nanopelagicus sp.
CTAACAGTTGGCATGCTCGAGGAGGATCGCGGTGTTCGTGAGCGAGTACGTGATCAATACCGATTCTTTACCGTTGATGAATATCAGGATGTTTCACCCTTACAGCAAAGATTGCTAAATCTATGGCTGGGAAATCGAGAGGAGATCTGCGTCGTTGGAGATGCAGCGCAAACTATCTACTCATTTGCTGGGGCAACCTCAAACTTTCTCCTCACATTTAAAACTCGTTTTCCAAATGCCCAAACATTTAGATTATCGCGCGGCTATCGATCAACTCCTGAGATTATAAATACCGCTAATCAAATTTTACGCAGCGCTAATTTAAATAGTGATCATGGAAATGAGCTCAGCTCGGCGAACTCACATGGTGATAAGCCATTAATTAATGGTTTTAACACCAGCGGTGATGAGATCGCCTTTGTTGTTGGCGCAGTAGTTGAAAATATAAGTACCGGAGTTGACTCATCAGATATTGCAATTCTTGCCAGAACTAATGCTCAATTAGATCAAATTAAGTCGGCTTTAAATAATGCAAAAGTTGCTAGTCAAATAAGATCTGGCGAGCGCTTCTTTGATCGAGTTGATGTTAGAGATGCAATGAGGGTAATTCGAAGTGCATCTGTTTTACCGCCCGAGGGTGGAGATTGGTATGAGGATCTAATCTCAGTTCTGCGCCCATTTGGAGATGCTGATTATGTAAATGGTTTTCTGCGGCTTGCGCGTGAGATGAAAGAGGGCAGTATTGAATTAGATTCTGCAGATTTAGAATCTTCTAGCAACGCTAAAACCAGTATGCGCACCTTTTTGCGCGAGCTCGAAGATCGTGCTGAACAAAATAATCCACCAACCTTGCCTGGTGTAACCCTTTCTACTTTGCACTCAGCCAAGGGGCTTGAGTGGAATCACCTCTATCTAATTGGCGTCTCCGATGGCTTATTACCAATGAGTAATAGCAATGATTTAAATGAGGAGCGAAGGTTGTTTTATGTTGGAGTCACACGGGCAAAACAGAATATTCAAATAACCTACGCCGGAAAACCGAGTGAGTTCCTATCTCAGCTGGTCTAAATCAGGCATAAAGTAAGTAGAGCATCTATCTCAATTTAATTAAGTTGCATCATTTGCGGTGGATGCTTTACCCTGCTCTCATGGTAAAAACCAGCGCAGTAAATGAGCAATCACACCTAATTGGTGCGGTTATTTTCGGGGCAGCAATTAACGCTGCTCAAAATTGGCTTGCCATTTCATCAACGATCCCATCAACTAAAAACCTCTCATCTGCAGCCTCATTCCGCTCAGATTGGACTAATAAGCGCTCTTATAAGGGTTTTTATACCTTTACAACAGATCGCACCCCTGGTGGCTATATCGGTTAATCCGAACTAGCAGCCGAGGGGCCCGCGAATCTAAAGATTCGTAGGGTCCTTTTTTTATTTCGATAACTCAACTGAAAGGAAAGGTGAGAACGATGAGCGTTCTCTTTAGCGAACTACTTGTACCTGGCTGGGCAGAAGGCCCAACCGCCAAAATTGGATTAGGAGATGTCACCTGGGCTTTTGATGAAGCTCCGGTTATTTCCTATAAGGATTACAAGCGCACCGATAATCCTTCAACAGTTAGCGATATTTTTCAGACGAAAAGTGAAGTTGTAGTGATCCCATGTCACTCTGCCGATCCAGAGTTGTACTTCTCTGAGGATCAACAGATGATTACAAAAGCTAAAACTTTGTGTGGTGGCTGTCCAATGAAAGCAAAGTGTTTAGCTGGTGCACTATCGCGAGCTGAGCCATGTGGTGTTTGGGGCGGTGAGTTATTTGATGATGGTCAAGTAATTCAAGCTAAGCGAATGCCGGGCCGGCCAGCAAAGGTGGCAAGTTAAATTAATTTGTAGGTGAGGAGTAAGTGCTCGGTGCAATTTCAGGGAACCATGAGAGAGCCTCATCCCTGAAATTGCCCTCAGCGCGAAGTTGGCAGAAGATTCCAGTGGTACCTAATGTAACTCGATGAATCAAAACATACTCGGGTGGTAAATTTAATTGGAAGCCAATCTTTGCAGTTGGATTTCTTGGATCACCAACTCGGGCGCTTTGATCACGTAGCCACTCTCTTGAGTACTTAAATGTTGGAGTACGAAGTGGTTCAACTAAGGGAACTAAGAACTCTAAAACTAAATTTGGATCAACTTCAACATCATTTAAGACAAAGCCATCCTCTTTAAAGCCTTCATAAAGTGCCACGGCATCATCTTCGAGCGCGTTCTTTAATAGCCGTTTCATCGGCTCAGGAAATCCATTAGGAAGTCGATTACAAGCACCAAAATCTAAAACACCTAATCTGCCATCAGCTAAAATTCTAAAGTTTCCTGGATGTGGATCAGCGTGCAATAAACCAGCTCGATCTGGTGAGGTGAAGTGAAAGCGGGCTATCTTAATTCCGGCGTTATTTCGCTCAGCTTGTGTGCCATCTGCAATCACCTTCGCCAGGGGTTTACCTTCTAGCCACTCACTAACTAAAACGCGATCTGATGCAAGAACAACCTTTGGAATTGCAATATCTGGATCACCTTCATAAACCCGGGCGTATGTCTCTTGCGCCTTTGCTTCATAGCGATAATCAACTTCTTCCATGATTCGAGCGCGCAGCTCTTCAAGTAATGGCGCCATCTCAAGGCCGGGCAATACCAGCTGAAATATTTTTGAAAATCTTTGAATCTGATTTAAGTCGGAGATTAAAGCTTCTGCAGCACCTGGGTATTGAATCTTTACTGCAACATCTCTGCCATCTTTCCACTTTGCTTTATGCACCTGCCCAATTGATGCTGATGCAGCCGGCTTATCAGTGAACTGCGAAAAGTTATCTCGCCAATTCTCACCTAACTCTTTAGCCAATACCGAGTGCACAACTCGAGTTGGTAGCGGTGGAGCTGCCTCTTGTAATTTGGTTAAGCTTTCGCGATATGGCTTAGCAATATTTTCCGGTAGCGCTGCCTCAAAGACAGAGAGCGCCTGACCAAATTTCATGGCGCCACCTTTTAACTCACCTAATACTTGAAAGATTTGTTCCGCTGTTTTCTCTTGGATATCTTGTAAAACAAGTGAGCCAGATTGCCCAATTAATTGACGACCAAAACCAACTGCGCTTCTACCAGCAAGTGAAAGTGGCAGTGATGCTAATTTGGCACCACGCACCTTGCCCGATTTAGGGATCGCATTTGTCTTTTCATCACTTTTTGACACCTGCATATTCTCCAAGATCTGCCCCGCATCCGCACATCGAGTTCCCTTGCCAAAAAATGTGTGACTGCTTACATATTTGCGTTAAATTAACTCGAAGCGCACTGGCGATCAATGAATTGCTCTCCGGTCCAACTTGGTCTAAAAAATTAGCTGCTGCCAAACAGGTATAACCAACCACTAGGGCTAAGACTGCTGCCGGCAAACAATCCAATTGATTTAAATACTTAAGAGTTGCAATCTCTGGTGCGATCGCATTGCTAATTGCTGATAAATCGATGCATCTTAAACAGGGGCTTTTACCCGGCAGAATCAACGGACCAATATCAATGTGATTATCAATTATTGGGCCAATTACTAAATGTGGCGTTGATTCACTTAGCCAACGTTGTTGGTAATCAGCAGGTACTGGTTGCATTGCGATTATTAATGCCGGCGCGTTATTGCCGGATTGATTCACAGTCGATGTATCTCGAGTGGCTTTATGTATTAATTGATGCTCACGTGAAATTCGCTTACCAAGCTGACTTAAGGTTGAGCCAACATCTGAAGGAGTAATCACACCACCAGATAAATCATCGGCTGTTATCTGTCCGCCATCTTTTCCAAAACTTCCAATGACTAAAGCATTATTAAAACCAGAAGCATGGAGAGCTGCCAGTAAAGCAAATGCAAATTTGTTACTACCAAATATTAGAATTTCCTGACTGGCCCTAGCATTTAGTATTTGCGATCCATCACCACCTTGAGCACCGATAAAATCTGCTTCAATCTCTCGCCTAGTTAGATTTTTAGTTTTTTTTGATGCCATGCCATTACCAAAATTTCCAACCGCACCTTTTTCAGAGAATGTTTGTGTTGGTTTTAGTATTTGTAGATACTTGTTATTAATCCCAATTGCTAAGTAATTACTAAGCACTTTAATATCACTGCCAATGATCTTTGAAATCTGCAGTAAATCATGTGTGCCGTTGCAATATTGCAAAAATC
This sequence comes from Candidatus Nanopelagicus sp., assembly GCA_044347205.1. Taxonomy (GTDB): domain Bacteria; phylum Actinomycetota; class Actinomycetes; order Nanopelagicales; family Nanopelagicaceae; genus Nanopelagicus. The sequence goes on from JBIIXT010000051.1 coordinate 4,224, forward strand.
TGAATTGCTCATTTTCAAAGAAATTATGGCCACTGCGGGAGGAGCCAATATAGAAGCTGCCATTGCTTAATTGAATTAAATTCTGCCCAGAAGCTAGCTTTGGGTACACGCTTTTAATTTGTAGATTCATATGATTAGCGTGGCTTTTGGAATGGATTCACATCTTTTGCGCTGTGGGTAAATGGTTAAAATCAGTGATTTAGTCAGCGCTAGGTTTTTCCTTGCTACCGAAAGTAAAAAAACAGCGGCCTTGGTGATTAAACCAAGTGCCGCCGTTTTACTTTTTAGGTTACTGCTTTTTTACTTATTAAGCCTTACCAAGAATGCGGTTTACCTTTGTGCCACAAACTGGGCAGATTCCTTGAGCCATACGGCGTCCAGAATCAGAGACCTTTACATGTCCTTCAAAGGAGCGCTTCTCTTTGCACTTAACGCAGTAAGCCTCGCCTTTGTACTCTTCTGCCATTTTGATCCTCCATCTGCCGCACCCTCACTTATCGCAGGAAGTTCCTGCATGAGCGTACGAATAAGCCCACCATACCCGCCTAGGCAGGCGCAGGCTGGGTTTTCCACGCATAAAACCCTAAATATCACGCATAAATTGCCAAAAAGGCGGGAAAAAAGCGCTAGATCTTAAAAAATAAGGAGATAGGTGGGTTTAGGCCGGGGTGGGCGGATTCAGATGTCCACCTTGCACGCCACTCTCATAGCCCTCAAGAAAAGCTTCAGCGCGAACTTGATCTGTGTACCGATTTAAGTATTGATAGAAGTTTTCATCATGTGCGTGAACTCGAAGATGAATTAACTCATGAAAAATTATGTAGTTTAAAACGTAATCAGGGGCGTTAATTAATCGCTCAGAGATTCGGATCGTGCCATCAACGGTTGTGCAAGAGCCCCATCGCTCATTCATATTGCGCCAAGTAATGCTGGTAGGGCGCTCATAAAAATCAGGAAGATACTCCTCGAGTATTTTTAAGGAGATCTGCAAAAGCTGCTCATCACCCTTTCGCGCCTTTGCCTCGCGCTTTAGCACCATTGCGATCATCTCTGGAATCAACTCAATCTCTTGTCGCTTACTTAGATGTGCTGGGATATGAATCTCAATAATGCCAGCTGATCTAAATGCGGAGATGCTGCGTTTGCGACGCTCTTTTCGAACTACTCGATACTCCGGCAAGCCTGGTGGCAGATTTGGTAGCTTTGAGATTGAGGTTGCACCAGAGCGCTGGAATGGGCGGGTGCGATTTCCTGTTTTAGGTTTAATTGGCATGGGCGGCAAGATATCTGCGAATAGATCAGCTTGATTAAAGTTATCCACCGTTACCTAACCTTATCCACCTAGTTATCCACCTAAATTGCTTAGATCTCCACAGCCTTATCCACATATCCGTGAAAGCCTATTTTAACTTAGATTAATTTAAAGGATGCAGAACAAATTGAGGTTTTGGCGAAGTTTTAAAAAGTATTGAGCCTAAAATTGAAATAAATTCACTTCGAAAACTGTGAGATTAAGTTGATTCTCAACTTTTATTCAATTAGGTTTCCACTACGAACTCCTCGGATAACCGTTTTATATCTGCAAGGGGAAGGCAGATACAAAATCGTGCGCCCGGGGAGTTCGCTTAAATTAAATTAAGCCAGAGAGATCATCTGGAACAGTCACACTATTTAAAAATGCCGCCACATCAGCAAGATCATTTGGCATCGGCAAAAACGCAGGATCCTCCCAGCAACGATCTCGGCCATCTGTTCCTCGCAAGCTCTTTACCTGACTCCAGAAAGCTGTCGCCTCGCGCATCTTTCGTGGGGAGACCTCTAAGCCAAGTAAAGTTGCAAATAATTGTTGCATCGGGGATGCAACTGCTCTTCTTCGACGAGAGTTTTCAATTAATGCATTAAAGGATGGAATGCGTTGTGCACCAACTTCAGAAATAACATGGTCAATCCAACCCTCAATTAAAGCAAGTGCCATCTCTAACTTATTTAACGCATACTCTTGTGCTGGAGTTTGTTGTGGCGTGAACAAACCTTGATCAATTGCAATTGATAAAGATTGCGGATTATTGATATCAAAATCCTCCTGTGACATGGCAGCTTCTGCTTGGCGTTGAATTGCTTCAACATCAATTGTGATGCCTTTGCCATAAGTTGTAATTGCATCACGGATATAGCCCATTAACCAAGGAGTACTTGCAAATAAGCGCGCCGCACTTACCTCGCGCAGCGCTAAGTAAATATCAACTTCTGCCTCTGGTAATCCAAGACCTTGTGACCACTCATTAATGTTTTGTGGGATTAAATGCGCCCCAGAACTTAATGGAATT
>JBIIXT010000089.1:0-22699 GCA_044347205.1 Candidatus Nanopelagicus sp.
GAAGGTATTTACGCAGTTATTGATATGCACAGCGAGCCTGCACCAGTTAAAGAGTTGGATCGTCAACTTAATTTAAATGAGTCAGTGCTTCGTACAAAAGTTGTACGCCCAGAATAAAAGTAATCCCACGTAACTAATAAAGAACAAGCATCCAAAGCAGATAGGGGAAAAAGGAAATGGCAGCAGGCGATACAAATCTAACAATGATCGGAAATTTGGTTAACGATCCCGAGCTTCGCTTCACTCCATCAGGAGCAGCAGTAGCAAAGTTCACCGTTGCATCAACACCGCGTTACTTAGATAAGACAACAAATGAGTGGAAAGATGGCGACAGCCTCTTTTTACAATGCCAGATCTGGCGCCAAGCAGCAGAAAATGTTGCCGAATCTTTAACTCGTGGAATGCGAGTAATTGTTTCTGGACGTTTAAAGCAACGTTCATATGAAACTAAAGAGGGAGAAAAGCGCACCGTATTTGAGGTTGAAGTTGATGAGGTAGGTCCATCACTTCGCAATGCAACTGCAAAGGTTACGAAAACAACTCGTCAAGCAGGTACCGGTTACACCGCACCAGCTACCGAGACCGCATCAGCTGAGGATCCATGGTCAGCCGCACCAGTAGGTGGCGGATGGTCTACGACTCCAAGTGATGATGCACCTCCGTTCTAAATAAACCAATTAACAACCATTCCTAACTTTTAAAAAAGCTAGGGCCCTAAAAAAGGAGCACCACAGTGGGAGCAAGAAGTAATAAGACGCTTAGAGAAAAACCTAAGCAATCTAAGGCAGCAGCAGCTGCGCTTAAGAAGTTTAAAAAGAAGCCATGTTCATTTTGTCGTGACAAAGTGAATTACATCGATTACAAAGATATTGCAACGCTTCGTAAATACATCACCGATCGCGGCAAGATCCGCGCTCGCCGTATTACCGGTGCCTGCACAGAACATCAACGAGCAATCGCTGCCGCGGTAAAAAATAGCCGCGAGATGGCACTGCTCCCTTACACCTCTACAGCTCGCTAAGGAAAGGGTTAACTAAAATGAAATTAATTCTTACTCGCGAAGTATCAGGTCTTGGAAGTGCTGGCGATGTTGTAACTGTTAAAGATGGTTATGGCCGCAACTTTCTATTGCCTCGTGGCAATGCAATCCTTTGGACAAAGGGTGGCGAGGGTCAGATTGAAGGAATTAAGCGAGCACGTTCTGCGCGCGAGATTCGCGACCTTGATCATGCCAAAGAGATCAAAAATAAGCTTGAAGCAGCAAACATTGTTGTTAAGGTAAAGATTGGCTCAACTGGAAGCATGTTTGGTTCAGTAACTGATAAAGATTTAGTTGCTGCAATTAAGACATCAACTGGTGAGACAGTTGATCGCCACAGCATCAAACTTACAAAGCACATCAAAAAGGTGGGTAAGTACACCATCCGCATCGCACTTGAGTCTCAAGTAGTTGCAAATGTTCCAGTAAGTGTGGTTTCTGAAAAGTAAGTGATAAAGAATTTAAAACCCCTCGTTTATTCGGGGGGTTTTTTATTTGAGCCCAAGAAAAAGTATTCACAGCTATACACACAGCCATCCACAACTTATCCACCGATAAATGGCAGTACTGCACAGCCCGCTTTCAAATACCTGTATTTTTGCTATCGCAGCGGTGCAATTAGGATTAAGTTTCGACCAAGGTAAGTAAGTGGCTCAAATCAGTTTTAAAAGGCCGTAATTGAGTGTCAGTGGCGAATGGGAGGCTTTGATTATGAGTATCGCAGAGTTCCCAAATAACAACGCCCGCCGCAATAACAATCCTGCAGAGTTTGAGCGTACTCCGCCACAAGATGTTATCGCTGAGCAATCTGTACTTGGTGGAATGTTGTTATCAAAGGATGCCATCTCTGAAGTTGTTGAAATTTTACGCGAACGTGATTTCTACCGTCCCGCCCACGAATTAATTTACGATGCAATTATTGATCTTTACTCACGTGGTGAGCCAGCTGATCCAGTTACTGTCTCTGCTGAATTAACAAAACGTGGTGATTTAACACGTGCTGGTGGTGCACCTTATTTGCACACATTAATCTCATCAGTTCCAACAGCTGCTAACGCAAGTTACTACGCAAAGATAATTCGCGAGCGCGCAATTATGCGCAGGTTAGTTGAGGCCGGTACAAAGATTGTGCAACTTGGTTACACAGTCGAGGGTGAAGTCGATGATGCAGTTAACGCAGCACAAGCTGAGGTGCATGCCGTAACTGAGCGACGCGCAGCTGAGGATTACATTCAATTATCAGAGTTATTGCCAGCAGCATTTGATGAGATTGAAAAGATTTCTTCCGGTGTAATGGGTGAGGGTGTTAAGAGTGGATTTAAAGATCTAGATGCTTTAACTCATGGCTTCCACCCTGGAAATATGATTGTCCTTGCAGCACGTCCAGCAGTTGGTAAATCAACACTTGGTTTAGATATTGCGCGCTATGCCTCTATTCACAAAGGTGATACCTCAGTTATTTTCTCACTTGAAATGTCACGTTCTGAAATTACGATGCGTATGTTGTCTGCTGAAGCTCGAGTTCCACTAAATAATATTCGCGCCGGCTCACTTACCGATGAAGAGTGGGCACGTATGGCCCGCCGTATGGGTGAGATTTCAGAGGCACCGATGTTTATTGATGATTCACCAAATCTTTCATTAATGGAGATCAGAGCAAAGGCACGTCGCCTAAAGCAACGCCACAACCTAAAGTTAATTGTGATTGATTACCTGCAACTTATGACCTCTGGCAAGCGGGTTGAAAACCGTCAACAAGAGGTTTCTGAGTTCTCCCGGCAATTAAAGTTATTAGCTAAAGAGTTAAATGTTCCGGTAATTGCCATCTCGCAGTTAAACCGTTCACCTGAGCAACGCTCTGATAAGAAACCAATGCTCTCTGATCTTCGTGAATCTGGCTCGATCGAACAGGATGCAGATGTGGTTATCTTGCTGCACCGCGATGATCTATATGATCAACAAAATCGATCTGGTGAGGCTGACTTAATTGTTGCTAAACACCGAAATGGACCAACTCGCACAATTACCGTTTCAGCCCAACTTCACTTTGCTCGCTTTACTGACATGGCACCTTCTTATAGCTCACAAGAGAGTTATCCAAAGGAAAACTAGTTTAAATCTCTTTTAATACTCCAGTTTTAACATCATAAATTGCGCCAACAATCTCTAACTCTTTTGGTAAAAATGGAAAGCTTTTAATTCTAGTTAAGTCAGATTTTAGTGCAGCGAGCTGATCCTTTACAGTTCTAATCTCAATGCTTCGAGTATCTAGACCACTGCGCTCCTTGATCGTTGCATGAATCTCTTCTTCACTGCCACTAGCCATTTTGCAATCAGTATGTGGCATAACTAGGACCCGCGAAACATTTAATAAGTGGGTAGCTAAAACCAAAGTTCGCAGTACATCCTCGGTTACTCGAGCACCGGCGTTGCGCAGAATTTTCGCATCCCCTGGCGCCATACCAACAATACGAAGTGGGTCAATCCGTGAATCCATACACGTAACAATTGCTAAACCTTTGCGCGCTTGTCCAGTTAAATCCTGGGCTTTAAAGTTTTTAACAAACTCTTTATTTGCAGAGAAGAGATCGGCAAACCCGCTCATCTACTTAGCTCCCGCCTTAGCCTTATCAGCTAAGTAAATACCAACTAATACAACTGCGCATCCAATTAATTGAATTGTTGTAAATGATTCATTTAACAACCACCATGCAATAGCGCCAGCAAAGATCGGTTCAATCATGCCAATCACGCTACTTGTAGAGGCGGAAAGTGAGCGGATTGCGGTAACTGTTAATAGGTATGGTGTCACCGTTCCAACAATGATGATCCACAAAATTAATGTCCAGCCGGGTGCATATACATTTTCTAAACTGCCACCTAATTGGAAGGTGTCGGTTAAGTAGTGGAATGGGAAGTTCCACCAAGGCAGAACCACTGCCCAAAACACAGCAGCTATACCAATTCCCCATGTCATCAAAGAAAGAGAGGTGCGGTTTTGAGTTAATTTTTCAGCATATAAAAAGTAGGTAGCAAGTGCGAACGCGTCGGCAAAGGCAATGATTACGCCAAGTGGATGAAGGGATGAACCACTCCAGATTTCAGAAATTAATAGCAGCCCGCCAAAGGCGAAGCCAATACCCCACCACATCAACGGTGAAATATATTTCTTGCGCACAAATCTTAAGTAGAGGGCAATCCAAATTGGTGCGGTGAACTCGATAATTAAAGCGATTGAAATGTATAGGTACTTAATCGCAAAGAAGTAAAAAGAGGTAACGAGTGCAATTCCAATAATTCCAAAGATCATTAAATCTTTAATTTCAGATTTCTTTATTCGTAGTTGTTCACGGCCTGCGATAAATGCAATGGTAAGTAAAATTAAGGCGGCGCCAGTTGTGCGGATTTGAGTTAACCGGAAAGCATCCATATCTGCTTCACGAAGCACCTTTGCGCCAATGCCGCCCAAGGCAAAGCCCATTGCAGCAGAGATCATTAAAAATTCAGCGCGGTGTTTCACGCTGAGCAGATTACATTAACTTTGAAGGTTAATTGCTTAGTTAGAAAGCAGCCTCAGCTATTTCCATAATTGCACCTGTTTCTGACTCAACCACAGCACGTTCTACTGCAATATGAGGCAGAACTGAGCGAACAAAGAATTTAGCTGATGCAACCTTGCCATCAAAGAAATCTTTATCTCGACCTGGATTTGCCAACTTTGTTTGTGCAATATCTGCTTGTTGGATTAGTAGCCAAGCGATAATTAATTCACCAGTTGCCATTAACAAACGAGATGTATTTAAGCCCACTTTGTAAATCTGCTTTGGATCCTCTTGAGACTCCATTGCAACACCGATCATATGTGTGATCATTCCTTGCACATCTTCTAGCGCCTTTAGCAACATCTTTTTCTCATCCGCCATGTTTCCACCAGCAGATGCGTACTTGGCTATTTCCTTACCTAGCAATGTAATTGAGCGTCCACCATCTCTGATGATTTTGCGGAAGAAGAAATCCATTCCTTGAATAGCGGTGGTTCCTTCATACAAGGTATCGATCTTGGCATCGCGCACATACTGCTCAAGCGGCCAATCTTCGGTAAAGCCTGCGCCACCAAATGTTTGTAGCGATTCAGTGCCAAGTAGTACCCAGGATTTTTCGCTTCCGTATCCCTTAACAATTGGTAGTAATAAATCATTTAACGCATGCAGATCCTGCAACTTATCTTTATCAAGCCCCTCTGCCTCACCGATAGCGAAGGCATCTTGGATAGTGGCGGTGTAGAGAACAAGGGCTCGCATTCCTTCAGAGTAAGACTTTTGCACCATCAGCGAACGACGAACATCTGGGTGCTTAATAATCTCAACACGTGGTGATGCTTTGTCTTTGGCATGAATTAAATCTGGTCCTTGTATACGAGTCTTTGCATAACTTAACGCTTGTTGGTAGCCAGCGCTAAGAGTTGCAATAGCTTTTGTGCCCACCATCATGCGGGCATACTCAATTATTTTAAACATCTGGGCGATACCATCATGAACCTCACCAAGTAAGTAACCAACCGCTGGTTCATGCTCGCCTAAATTCATCTCACAAGTTGCTGAAACATTTAAGCCCATCTTATTTTCAATCGATGTTACATACACACCGTTTCGCTTACCTAATTCACCAGTATTAAAGTCAAACATAAACTTTGGAACCATATAAAGATCTAATCCCTTAGTACCAAGCTTTCCACCTTCAGGGCGGGCAAGTACAAAGTGAATAATATTTTCAGTTAGATCAGAGTCACCAGATGTGATGTATCGCTTTGTGCCAGTGATATGCCATGTGCCATCTGCTTGCTTAACCGCTTTACTGCGACCAGCGCCGACATCTGAGCCAGCATCTGGTTCAGTTAACATCATGGTGGCACCCCATTGTTTATCAACCATTAACTTTGCAATCTTCTTTTGTTCTTCAGTTCCGTAAACATAAGCAACGTGGGCAAATGCAGTTCCAGATGCATAAATATGAATTGAAGGATTTGAACCTAATACCATCTCAGCAATTGCCCACCTGATAGATGGTGGAATTGCAGTTCCGCCTAATTCAACTGGTGCATCAATTCGCCACCACTCATTGTCCATAAAAGTTTTGTAAGATTTTTTAAATGATGCTGGAAGTTTTGCATCTCCAGTTGCGGGATTAAAATCAACACCTTGGCGATCACCATCAACAAAGGACGCTGCTAAATCATTTTCAGCTAATCGCTTAACCTCTTCTAACATTCCCATTGCAGTCTCGCGATCTAGATCTGCGTAAATGGATTTACCAAGAATTGATTCGCGACCAAAAAGATCAAATAAACAGAACTCGATGTCGCGTAGATTAGATATGTAATGTCCCATGGGATAAGCATGCTACCGATGAGTAACTTAAGCAATACCCACCAGTAGGTTTTGCTCCTATTGAATACAAGCGCTGAGAGATAGGGTCGCCCCATGCTAATTAGCGATCGGGATATTAGGGCTGAGATCACTGCGGGCCGGGTAAAGGTAGAACCATTTACTGAGGCGATGGTGCAGCCATCGAGTGTTGATGTCCGGTTGGATCGTTTTTTCCGAACCTTTGAAAACCACAAGTACGAGGTAATCGACCCATCAAAGGAGCAACCAGATTTAACTCGCGAAGTAGCAGTTGCACCCGATGAGTTTTTTATCTTGCATCCAGGTGAGTTTGTTTTAGCTAGCACTTATGAAGTAATTACTTTGCCTGATGACATTGCTGGCAGATTAGAAGGCAAGTCCTCTTTAGGCAGATTGGGATTACTAACTCACTCAACTGCTGGTTTTATTGATCCAGGATTTTCTGGTCACATCACTCTTGAACTTTCAAATGTTGCAAACTTGCCAGTTAAATTATTTCCTGGAATGAAGATCGGCCAACTTTGTTTAATTAGATTATCATCTCCAGCAGAGCATCCATATGGTTCTGCAGTTTACGGCTCACGCTATCAAGGCCAACGCGGGCCAACACCATCAAAATCTTGGTTAAATTTTCACCAAAGTGATATTAAGTAATTTAATCCTTATTTAGAAAGTGCAATTTAAAAGTTGCACCAGCTCCTAATTTTGATTGCACTGAAACATAACCACCATGCGCCTGCATAACCGCATCCACAATTGAAAGTCCAAGACCGCTTCCCTCACCGCTAGTTCTAGCTCGCGATGGATCGGCTCGGAAAAATCTTTCAAAAATTCGCTCTTGATCATCTTCAGATAAACCTGGGCCATTATCACTTACTGAAATAATTGTTTCAGCGATTCCTTGTTCAAGTGCCACCTTAATTTGTGAATTATCTGGCGTATGCGTTCTGGCGTTTGCTAATAAGTTTGCCACCACCTGATGAACTCTTTGTGAATCTCCTAAGATAAAAACCTCAGCACTTGGCAGGGATAACTCGATTAAATGGTTAGGCCCAGCAGCTTTTGCTGATGCCACCGCCTCAGTTAATAACGCATTTAAATCAACTGGTTCCTGCGCCATTTCGCGAGATTGATCAAGCCTTGCTAGCAGGAGTAAATCTTCTACTAATGTGCTCATGCGAATTGATTCTTTTTCAATTCGACCAACTAACTCTTTGGTATTTTCTTCGCCAACTACTGCGCCTTGCCTGTGCAGCTCAGCAAAGCCTCTAATGGCAGTAAGTGGTGTGCGAAGTTCGTGGGATGCATCAGCAACAAACCTACGTAACTTACTTTCACTGTTAACTCTTGCCTCAAATGATTCTTCAATGCGTCCTAACATCGTATTAAGTGCTGTCGTTAATCGACCGACCTCGGTATCTGGTTTGGCGGCAGGCAAACGCGCAGATAAATCACCACCAGCAATGGCTTCTGCTGTTTCTTCAACTTGTTCTAGTGGCTTAAGTGAAATTGCAATAATCCAGCGCGAAACTAAGCCAACAGCCGTTAAAGCAAGTAAGCCCAAAATTAAAAAGAAAAATCCCAATCTCTGTAAGGTGCGATCTACTTCAGCAAGTGAGTTAGCAACTACTACGGTGCCAAGCCCAGTTGGTAGAAGCTGAACAACTGCTCGCACATCCGGTTCATCACCTTGACCATCAATTGTAAATGGCGCAACACCTTTTGCTTTTGCCTCAGAAATACTCATGCCAAATACTGCGATTTGTTTTTGTGATAAGTCACCACCGATTCGGCCAATTAATCTGCCATCGACATCTAGCAGCGATACCGAAGCTGATGTTGGAACCCCGCGCAACGGACGAAACTCAGTAAATGGTGAGTCATTATCTTCTTCTGAATTTTCAGATTCAATACCGGCGCGATCTAATCTAGTTAACGAACTAGTTGAGATTTCGATTAATTCTTTATCTACCTGTGAAATCAGGTATGAACGAAGTGCGGCATTTGCGGCAAAATCTGATGCACTAATTGCAACTGCAGCTAAAACCATCGCCGCTAAAATAAGCCGGTTGCGCAAACTCCAAAGTGAAAGGGGCGTGCGCACCCGGCTTAGCCGTGACTTCATTAATTACTTACTTGCAGGCAGACGCAAGCGGTATCCCACACCTCGTACTGTGTGAATTAAAGCAGGATCGTAAATATCTATTTTCTTACGTAGATATGAGACATATGTTTCAACAATTCCCATATCTCCGCGGAAGTCATACTGCCAAACATGATCCAAGATCTGTGCCTTACTTACAACACGATCTGCATTGATCATTAAGTATCGCAGTAATAAAAATTCGGTTGGTGATAAATCAATTAAATTTCCAGCTCGTCTTACCTCATGAGTTGCCTCATCAAGTTCAAGATCAGCAAATCTAATTTTCTCCTCATCTGGCAAAACTTGTGTTGCACCAGTACGACGAAGCAGAGCGCGCAATCTGGCAACTAGCTCCTCTAATGAGAAAGGCTTAGTCACATAATCATCGCCGCCAATTGTTAATCCAGCAATTTTGTCCTCAACTGAATCTTTCGCAGTTAAAAACAAAACACCAACATTGTGGCCTTCGCTGCGTAATTGACGACAGACCTCAAAACCATTTTGGTCTGGCAACATGACATCAAGGATCAATGCGTGTGGCTTGAACTCTTCCGCAATCTGTAATGCTTGTGCACCAGTTGCAGCGGTGCGAACATCAAAGCCAACAAACTTTAAGCTGGTGGCAATTAATTCGCTGATACTGTTTTCATCATCAACTACCAAAACTCTTTGGGTAGTCGCGGTTGTATCTTGGTTGGTACTTACGCGTTCTTTTACTGCAGTCATTTTTTCATCACCTCGAAGGAGATGATTATCTATCAGACTGGGGATTACCTGAGAATCGACCTAGATTACGCCTGAGGTTTTACGCTTCTAAGCAGCGCCTGGGCAACATCTAGGACCTCAACTGAGCTCTCCCGGGCGACCATGCCATCAGAGACCATTACGCGACAGAAAGGACAGCCAACCGCAACCTCCTGCGCTCCTGTTGCGATCGCCTCATCTACTCGATTTAAATTAATTCGAGTTCCAATTTTTTCTTCCATCCACATTCGGCCACCACCTGCGCCGCAACAAAACGAACGCTCTTGATTTCGTGGCATCTCAGTAACCTCAATACCAGCTGACTCAAGTAACTCACGTGGTGGTTGATAGATCTGATTATGTCGGCCAAGATAACAAGGATCGTGATAAGTCAATTTCTTCTCTGATTTTGAAACTGGTTTTAGCTTTCCCTCTTTTACTAACTGATTTAACAATTGTGTGTGGTGCACCATCTGAAGTTCAAAACCTTGTTGTTTGTAATCGCGGCCAATTGTTGTGAAGCAGTGTGGGCATGTAACCACAACTTTTTTAACACCACGAGTACCAAATGTTTCTTGCAGCGTTTCAATATTTTCACGGGCCAATATTTGATACAAGAACTCATTACCGCTTCGACGTGCTGGATCTCCAGAGCAAGTCTCACGCTTTCCTAGAACACCAAATTTCACACCAGACATATAAAGTAATTCAGCAACTGCCTTGGTAGTTTTCTTGGCTCGCTCTTCATAGGCACCTGCGCAACCAACCCAGAACAAGTACTCAACATCTTCCGGAATCACACCTTCAATTTTTGTAATTGGAAAATCAACTTCGGTGATCCAAGCATCTCGGTCGGTGCGATTAGCACCCCATGGATTTCCGGCCTTTTCTAGATTACGGAAGGTATTTCCAAGCTCTGTTGGAAACTCTGATTCAACTAAAACTTGAAAGCGGCGCATATTTACAATGTGATCAACATGTTCAATATCTACTGGACACTCTTCAACGCACGCACCACAAGTTGTGCAAGACCAAAGCACATCAAGTGAGATGGCATTCTCATGGGCATTACCAACAATTTTTGTTTCAATTGGCTGATCAGTTGGTAATTTAGCGAGTGCGTGATCGCGCATCGCCATGATTAAAAGCTTTGGTGAGAGGGGTTTGTCGGTATGCCAAGCCGGACACTGAGATTGGCAGCGCCCACACTCAGTACAGGTAGACATATCAAGCAGACCCTTCCAAGATATATCTGCTGCTGTTCCGATACCAAAAACATCATCCTCTTTTGGATCTTCAAAATTAATAGGTACGCCATGCGAGAGCATCTCTGGCAGTGGACCAAGTGCGTTCTCTGAGGTTGGATTTCGCTTAAAGTAAAGGTTAAAGAAAGCTAAGAATCGGTGCCAAGCAATACCCATCGTTAAATTAACACCAACCACGATAAACCAAACCATCGATACTGCGATCTTAGTAAAAGCAAAAACTTGAATTAGATTTTCAATTTGATCTGTACTCATTGAATTAAAGAAGGCAACTGCTGGGTATGAAAGTGCGTAATGCCAATTCCAACTGCTAACGCCAGCTAGTGCTCCTTCTAGGCCACGAAGTGCAATCACACAAAAAACAATCGCCAAAATTGTTGCTTCAACGTAGTAGGCCTTTTTATTTCCAGAGCCATAAAATCTAGAAGCTCTGGCTGGTTTTTTAAATCTAGTAACTTGGCGAATTCCAATTAAGGTAACAATTCCAATTCCAGTTAACCAGGCGATTAATTCAACAAAAAATTCATACCCAACAAAGTGACCAATAATTGGTAGTGCAAACTCAGGATTTAATAATTGCCCATAAGCGGTAATTAATGTGCCAAGTAATGAGAAGAAGCCAACCATGACAAACCAGTGCGCAATTCCAGTGGCGGTGAAGTTAAGCATTTTGGTATGAGTTAAAACCTCACGCAACATATTTTTTGTGCGCTGGCTTTTGTTTAAAAATCTTGCCGGATCAGATTGACCAGCTGAAATCTTTTTAAATAATTGAAAAGATCGAAATGTGAATATGCCAATAGCAACAACAGTTAAGAGATAGGCGATTATTGCGAGCACGGGTCTAGGGTAGGTGAGCAAAGGGACAATTTGGCTTAGGAGTTATCCACAGGTGTTATCCACCGTGTGGAGAGTTACATGGGTGTAATTAAGAGGTGATTAGTGCCAGCGGGTAGCGAGTGAGAAACCAATTCCCACAAAGCCAAAGCCAACCAACATATTCCAAGCACCAATTCCTGGGATTGGATAACTAGTTGAGCTGACATAAAAAATTACGATCCAGATCAATCCAATTAAAAAGTTAGCGACCATGACAGGGGCAAGCCAAGATGGGCTTTCAATAGCCTCATTCTCAACAACCTCTTCCACCTGAGCGATGGCGCGTTGTGTTTCTACCTTCTTACGTACTTTCGACTTCGGCATGGTGGCAGATTACTACACAATAAGCACCATGAACAGTCAACAAAGTGGGGACCTAAAGACCAAGATTTTGGTGATCGATAACTATGACTCCTTTGTCTTTAACCTAGTGCAGTACCTGCAACAACTAGGGGCTGATTGCACCGTGGTGCGAAATGATGCAATTAAAGTAAGTGAAGCGCAAAATTATGATGGCGTTTTAATTTCACCAGGTCCCGGCACACCCGAAGCTGCTGGCATCAGCGTTGAACTTGTTAAGTATTGCGCCGAACATGAAATTCCACTCTTTGGTGTTTGTTTAGGCCATCAAGCTATTGCTGTTGCATATGGTGCGACTGTTTCTAGAGCTCCAGAGTTACTTCACGGGAAAACCTCAGTTGTGCAACACAATGACAAATCAGTTTTGCATCAAATTCCTTCACCATTTACCGCAACTCGCTACCACTCACTTGCTGTTGAGAAGAACACTTTGCCCGATGAATTAGAAGTAACAGGTCAAACCGAATCTGGTGTTGTAATGGCAATTCAACATAAATCACTTCCAATTTGCGGAGTTCAGTTTCATCCAGAATCAGTGTTAACCGAACATGGTTATCAAATGATTGGTAACTGGCTAGAGATTTGCGGCGATAAAGGTGCGCGCGCTCGCAGCGAGGGTTTATCACCCGTTGTTATTAGATCTTAATTAATTTTTATTAATTGTAATTGTTACTGAGCTACCAATAATTCGAGTAGCTCCTGCTTCTGGTGCTTGCGCAAGAACTGTTCCTAATTCCTGTGTGGCATCAAAAGCGTAAATCTCGCGCACCAAGAAACCTGCCTGGACTAATAAAGTTTTTGCTTGAATCTCACTTACTCCGACAAGTGAGGGAACTTGCACATTGCCGCTTGCAATTTGAAGTACAACGCCGCTGCCAGCAACAATATTTGTGCCAGCCTCTGGCGTTACATTTAAAACAACTCCAGGTGCTTGATCTGAATCAACTGGTTGGGTTTGGGCAATAACTAAACCAGCTGCAGTCAAAATGTTTCGCGCCTCTTCAAGTGTTATACCAACTAAACCAGTTGGCACCGTTGTATTTCCTGGCCCTGATGAAATAGTTAAGGTGACACTACTTCCCTTTGCAGCAGTACTTGTTGCAAGCGGGATTTGGGATGCCACGCGATTAATTGGAGTCCTTGGATCAGGTGCGCTGCTTACATTCACATTGAAATCACTTAACAAAGCGCGGGCTTCTGCCTCAGTTAAACCAACCACGTTTGGAACTGGATAGAGCGCAGTATTTCCACCACTGAAAAATACGCCGGCGCCTACCAAAACAACTGCGGCAACTACTGCAGTAATAGCAGAAAGTAGTTTTCGACGGGGAAAAATCTTTTGAATCTTTGTTGTTACTGGCTCGCCTTTTATCACCCGCTGCAAATCAGCAAGCATGGCGCTGGCATCTTGATAACGGTTATTTGGATCCTTGCTTAAAACAACTTCAAGCATTCGATCAATATCAGTTGATAAACCAGGCTTTACTTGTGATGCTGGTGTTATCGGAGCAGAAACATGTTGGTAGGCAATTGAAACTGGCGTATCACCAGTAAATGGTGGCCGCCCAGTTAATAACTCATACATCAAACAACCCAGTGAATAAAGATCACTCCGGCCATCAGCTAACTCACCAGTTGCTTGCTCCGGTGATAAGTACTGCGCAGTTCCAATTACATTCCAGGTATTTGTCATAGTGGCGCCGATGTCATCTGTTGCACGGGCAATACCAAAATCCATCACCTTAATATCACTGCTATCAGTAATCATGATATTTCCTGGCTTAATATCACGGTGCACAATTCCTTCTTTGTGTGAGTACTCCAGTGCTTGCAAGATACCTTCAATTATTTCAAGCGCTCTGCCTTGCGGGATTAATCCTTGTTGCATTACTTGGCGCAATGTTTGCCCCGAAATTAACTCCATCACGATGTAGGGAGAATTATTTTCATCCCCTGAGTCATAAACTGCAACAATTCCAGAGTGATTTAAGCCGCCAGCAGCTAGCGCCTCTTTTTTAAATCGCGCAACAAATGAGGGATCTCTAGCTAAATCTCGGCGTAAAACTTTAATTGCTACCTTGCGATTTAATCTTGTGTCATCACCAATATAAACATCGGCCATGCCACCAGTACCAATCATTTCACCTAGTGCGTAGCGATTATTTAATAACTCACTCATTGCGCGGCGCCATACTTAATCACTTGATTTTCACTACTGCCTTCAACAACCTTTGCCCAAATAATTGTGATGTTATCGGGGGCACCTTTTGCCTTAGTTTGGCTAATTAACTCCGCTAATAACTTGTCCTCATCAGTTGCCTTAATAATTTTAGATATCTCAAGATCAGATAAAACATTAGTTAAACCATCACTGCAGATTAAAAACTTATCGCCTGTTTTAACTTCATAGCTCATCAATACTGGATCTATTCCACTATCGCCCATGAGTGCCTGTGTTAACAAGGAGCGCTGCGGATGATCAAAGACCTCCTCCGGCGTTAATCGCCCCTGGTCTAATAACTCCTGCATGACAGTGTGGTCATAACTTAACCGCTCTAGTTTTTTATCTCGCCACAAATAACAACGTGAATCACCAATATGAAGTAAATCCACTTGATTATTTGTAATGACAAGTGATGTAAGGGTTGTGCCCATTCCAGATAACTCTGGCCTGTCTTTACTGACTCGCAAAATTTGTGCATCTACTTCATAGGAAACATTTAAAAATAGATCTTCTCTGGAATCAATATCTATCTCAATATCGGTAATTACTGGCAAGAGCGCTTCTAAAGTATTAATCGCAATCGCAGATGCCACCTCACCACCGGCATGCCCACCCATACCATCGGCAACTGCAATTAAATATGGTGAGATTAATGCCGAATCCTCATTGCCATCACGCACTAAACCCAGATCACTTTGCGCTATGGCGTTAAACTGCAATCTCATAAGCCAATCTCACCACATCTTGATGAGTTTTAAGGAGCACCAATTTAGATGCGAATTTACGCTCACCGTGGTGCCAGTGCGCAATTTCCAGAAGGAACACTGGCAGCCTATGAAGGCGCAGTTACGCAAGGCGCTGATGGCTTCGAGTGTGATGTGCGATTGACCAAAGATGCAAAAATTATTTGCCACCATGACTCAAACACAAAAGGCTTAACCGGTATTGATTTAGAGATCGCCCAAACTGATTACGCCCAGTTAAAAACTAAATTAGATAAGGCCTTGCTGCCACTGTTGTTCACAGATTTACTTGATCTAGCAATTAAAAATAAAAAAGATTTAGCAATTGAAACTAAACACCCAGTGCCAACAGGGGCTGCGATTGAGAATCTGCTCCACAAGCTTTTAAAGGCTAAAGCTGAAGAGATCAGCGCAAGTGGTATCAATATTTCAATTATGTCTTTCTCCTGGCTTGCTACTCAACGAAACATTAGATCTGGTTTTGAATCTGTCTACTTAATCGCTGAAAGCTTATTGATAAATCTAAATACCGCAGGAGTTGTTGGCCCGTCACTTCAAATCATTAAAAATAATCCAGAGTTTGTGGCGCAACAAAAAAAGAAGGGCCGGCGAGTATTTGTTTGGACGGTAAATGATCCAGTTGATGTGATCTTGTGTGCCAAATTAGGTGTTGATGTGATCATGAGCGATAACCCGGCGCAAGCACGAAAGGCACTCGGCTACTCTTAGCCCATGTCAACGAAGTACGCCTACCTTGGTCCAGCCGGAACATTTACTGAAGCAGCGCTACTTCAAATAACAAATCAAGATGACCTATTAACACCTTATGCAAATGTCACTGCTGCTTTAGATGCAGTACGAAGTGGTGAGTGCGCAAAAGCGCTAGTGCCAATTGAAAACTCTGTTGAAGGCGTTGTTGCACGCACACTTGATGAACTCGCAATGGGTAAGCCACTAGTTATTACCGCCGAAACTACCTTGCCAGTCTCATTCGCATTTATGTCACTACCTACAACTGAAAAAGCCAACATTAAAAGCATTGCAACTCATCCACACGCTGAATCACAATGTCGCACCTTTATTGCAAAAAATTTCCCACAGGCTGAAGTAATTGAGACCGCATCAACAGCTGCAGCAGCGCAGGGATTAGCCGCTGGTAAATATGACGCAGCGATTGCATCTCCGGTTGCTGCAAAAAATTACGGCTTAAAAATAATTGCTGAAGATATTGGTGATAATGAAAATGCAACTACCCGATTTGTTTTGGTAGAGATCCCAGGCAAGCAACCAAAAGCTACCGGCACCGATCGCACATCACTGGCTGTATTTATTGCAATTGATCATGCGGGTGCACTCCTTGAGATCCTGACCGAATTCGCTAAACATGATGTCAACCTCTCTTTTATTCAAAGCCGTCCAACTGGGCGCGAACTTGGTCATTACCATTTCATAATTGATGCACAAGGACATATTGATGATCCCGCCGTTGCCGCAGCTGTTACTGGATTACGCAGTATCTGTGAAGATATTCGATTTCTTGGCTCATATCCACGTGCCAACTAGTAATAGATTTAAAAGAGATCGGTAGGCTACTTACTTATGATTGATTTAAAAGCTCTGCGTGAGAATCCTGATTTATTTCGCAATTCTCAAAAAGTTCGTGGTGAAGACCCCGCTTTAATTGATCAAGTAATTGCAGCAGATGATTTGCGCCGAACTGCGATCACTGAGTTTGAAACACTTCGCGCAGCGCAAAACACCCTATCTAAATCAGTTGGAGCTGCTAAAAATGAGGAGAAAGCAGCGCTTTTAGAAAATGCTAAGCAATTAGCAACTGATGTAAAGGCAGCTGATGCAAAGCGGGCGCAAGCAGAAGAGGCAGCACACAAAATTTCACTTCAGATTGCAAACCTAATTGATCCAGCTGCGCCAATTGGCGGAGAAGCAGATTTTAAAGTAATTGAAGAGATTGGTAAGCCGCGTGATTTTAAAGCTGAAGGTTTTGAAGCTAAGGATCATGTTGAACTTGGCAAGATATTAAAAGCAATTGACACCGAACGTGGTGCGAAGGTTTCAGGTGCGCGCTTTTACTATCTAACAGGTGTTGGCGCACTACTTGAGCTGGCTTTAGTAAATTATGCAATCGCATCCGCTGTTAAAGCCGGCTTTATTCCAATGATCCCACCGGTATTAGTTAAACCGCATGCGATGGAGGGAACCGGCTTTTTAGGTCAGGCCGCCGAAAATGTTTTCCATTTAGCACAAGATGATTTTTACTTAGTTGGCACATCAGAGGTGCCACTTGCTGCCTATCACATGGATGAAATCCTAGAAAACCTACCAATTCGCTACGCCGGTTACTCACCGTGTTTTCGTCGCGAGGCGGGAACTTACGGCAAAGATACTCGTGGAATTATTCGCGTCCATCAATTTGAAAAAGTTGAGATGTTCTCTTTTTGTAAACCTGAGGATGCCCAAGCCGAACATAAAAAGTTATTGCAATGGGAGAAGGATTTCTTTAATGCAATGGAGCTGCCATATCGGGTAATTGATGTTGCAAGTGGTGATCTTGGGGCAAGTGCAATTCGCAAATTTGATATCGAGGCGTGGATTCCAACCCAGGATGCCTATCGCGAAGTCACCAGCACATCTAACTGCACCGAGTTTCAATCAAGGCGTTTAAATATTAGATACCGCGATGAAAATGGAACTAAACCAGTAGCCACATTAAATGGCACATTAGTTGCAGTTCCGCGCACAATTGTGGCGATCTTAGAAAACCACCAACAAAAAGATGGCAGCGTGAAAGTGCCGAAGGCGCTAGTTCCATTTTTAGGAATGGACACATTGGTTCCAGCGTGATCATTCCAGGCAAGAGACCAAAATTAATTGGCACAGATTTAGATGGCACCATCGTTGCTCACTATGGTTTTATCTCTGAGCGAACCAAAATTGCATTCTCACAAGCGCATCAAGCTGGCATACATATCTACTTTGTAACTGGGCGGCCAATTCGTTGGATGCAAGAGATCAAAGATAACTTTGATTTTGGTATGGGTATTTGTGGAAATGGCGCAATGCTTTATGACTTTAGAAATGAAAAAATCCTAGAGGAGTGGTTAATCTCAACGGATGCACAATTTGAGATAGTTAAGAAACTCAGAGAAGTAATTGCCCCAGTTACTTTTGCAATTGAAGCAAATCAGGAGTTTCATCGAGAGAAGGCGTATGTGCCACGTTGGGATATTGGCGCCGATAATGTTGGTGTTGCAAAAATAGAGGATGCAATCTCACTACCAGCATTAAAAATTCTTGCTCGCTGTAGTAATGGTGAGTACTCATCCGATGAAATGTTAGAGCTAGCACACAATGCATTAACAGGAATTGCAACTGTTACCCATTCAAACTCAACTGATTCACTTCTTGAAATCTCAGCACATGGTGTTAGCAAAGGTGCCACACTTGCAAAGATTGCAGCACGCTTTGATTTAACAGCGCAAGATTGCGTAACTTTTGGTGATAATCCAAATGATTTTTCTATGTTGTCTTGGGCAAGTAGATCTTGGGCAATGGCAGATGGGCATCCTGATTTAATGAAGTATGCGAAGTTTCAAACTGATGCCCATCAAGAAGATGGTGTTGCAAAGGTGATTGAAAGATTGTTAGAACTACCCGAATAATTAATCGGTGATTTTGGCACCCGCCACTTTGCAGGTAAGTTTGCCCACGGAGGGCTCGCATAGTGGCCGAGTGCACCGGTCTTGAAAACCGGCAAGGGAAACCTTCGTGGGTTCAAATCCCACGCCCTCCGCCAGAACGCTTTGATAAATAAAGCATCCTCTTTAACCTGTGGCTGAGTTCATAACCCGCAAACGAGAATCTGCCTAGTAATACACCTGAACTAGCGAGAAACTTCTCCCATGACTGCGATGGATACTAATAAAGCAAAGACCGGGGTCTTCTCCGCCGGGCGAGCTTTAATTACAGATCGCACACTACGCACTGATAAATGGTGGATCCAACCTTTAATTACGGTTGGAGTTTTTGTTTCATTTATTATTTACGCAACTTTCCGTGCATTTGAAAAACAAAATTACTTTGCTGAACCTTTAATTTCACCTTTCTACTCACCATGTTTATCAACTGTCTGCGTTGAAGGCTCTGCCCACTTTGGCACACCAATTGGCGCCCTCTCGATCTTTGGCATGGTTATCTCACCCGCGCTATTTATTTTAATTTTCCCACTTGGTTTTAGACTCACCTGTTATTACTACCGCAAGGCTTACTACCGTTCATTTTGGATGTCACCACCTGCATGCGCAGTTGCAGAGCCTCACAAGAAATACACAGGAGAAACTAGAGCGCCATTAATTTTGCAAAATGGACATCGTTGGTTTTTCTATGCTGGTTTAGTTTTAAACATCATTCTTACTTATGACGCAGTAATTGCATTTAAAAATCCAGAGGGCGAGTGGGGCCACATGAGTGTTGGCACATTAGTTTTGGTAGCTAATGCAACCTTCCTTTGGTTGTACTCAGCTTCTTGTCACACCTGTCGTCACACAATCGGTGGGCGATTACGTAACTTCTCTGCCCATCCTGTTCGCTATAAGGCTTGGACTATTGTTTCTAAGTTAAATCATTACCATCCAAACTTTGCTTGGGTCTCACTAATTGGTGTTGCCTTTGCTGATTTCTATGTCCGCCAGGTCGCAAGTGGGGCCATTACCAACTTCTACTTCTTCTAAGCTGGGGGATTAATGAGCACACAACAAATGGAACGCCATAACTACGACATCGTTGTAATCGGTGCTGGTGGCGCCGGACTTCGCGCAGCTGTTGAAGCACGTGAGGCTGGACTTCGCGTGGCAATTATTTGTAAATCATTATTTGGTAAGGCGCACACCGTTATGGCTGAGGGTGGAATCGCTGCATCAATGGGAAATGTAAATGACAGTGATGGTTGGCAGGTCCATTTTCGCGACACGATGCGCGGTGGCAAATTTTTAAATAATTACCGAATGGCAGAGCTTCATGCGAAAGAGGCACCAGAGCGTGTTTGGGAGCTTGAGATTTGGGGCGCACTCTTTGATCGCACCGCAGAAGGCAAGATCTCACAACGTAACTTTGGCGGACATGAGTACCCACGCCTTGCCCACGTTGGTGATCGAACCGGTCTTGAATTAATTCGCACGATGCAACAAAGAATTGTTGCCCTACAACAAAAAGATAAGCGTGATCATGGTGATGCTGAAAGCCACATTAAAGTTTTTGCTGAAGTAACTATTACTGAAGTTTTAAAAGAGGGAGGAAAGGTTGCTGGTGTTTACGGCTACCGCCGCGAAAATGGAGTTGAAGTTTTATTTGAAGCACCAGCAGTAGTTCTTGCAACAGGTGGTGTTGGAAAGACATTTAAAATTACTAGCAACTCTTGGGAGGGTACTGGCGATGGCCACGCACTCGCACTAAAAGCTGGCGGCAACTTAGTTGATATGGAGTTCTTACAATTTCACCCAACTGGCATGGTTTGGCCACCATCAGTACGAGGCCTACTTGTAACTGAATCAGTACGTGGTGATGGCGGAGTTTTAACAAACAGTGATGGCGTGCGATTTATGTTCAAATACATTCCAGATGTATTCAAAGATAAGTATGCAGATAATGAAGAAGAGGCCGATCGTTGGTATGACGATCAAGCAAATAATCGCCGTCCACCAGAGCTACTTCCACGCGATGAGGTTGCTCGTGCAATTAATGCCGAAGTTAAAGCAGGTCGTGGTAGCCCGCACGGTGGTGTGTTCCTAGATGTTTCAACACGTCTGCCTGCTGATGTAATTAAAAAGAAGTTGCCATCGATGTGGCATCAATTTATGGAGTTAGCCAATGTTGACATCACTAAAGAGGCAATGGAAGTTGGACCAACTTGTCACTATGTAATGGGTGGCGTTGAAGTTGATCCAGATACCGCAGCAGCAATTGGTGTGCCAGGATTATTTGCAGCTGGTGAAGTTGCTGGCGGCATGCATGGATCAAATCGTCTTGGTGGTAATTCACTATCTGATTTACTTGTCTTTGGTCGCCGGGCTGGAATGGGCGCTGCTAATTATGTGAAGAACGCACCTGCTGCAAAGGTTTCAGATGAGTCAATTAAGCGCGCAGCAGAGAAGATTCAAGCACCATTTAATCGCACCGGTGGTGAGAACCCATATGCACTACATGAGGAGCTACAAGAGCTAACACAAAACTTAGTTGGCATCATTCGCACAAAAGCAGAGCTACAAGAGGCAATTGAAAAGATTGCCGATATTAGAAAACGAATTGAAAAGGTTTCTGTGTCCGGTGGTCGCCAATTTAACCCAGGTTTTCATCTCTCATTTGATCTAGATAACATGTTGTTAATTGCTGAAAGCACAGCAAAGTCAGCAATTGTTCGCGAGGAATCTCGTGGTGGTCATACCCGTGATGATTTCCCAGGCATGAATCCAAAGTGGCGCCAAATAAATAACATTTCATCCTTTACCGGCAAAGAAATTGTTGTTAAACAACAAAGTCTGACAGATATGCCAACTGAGTTATTTGATCTCTTTGATACCCATGAGTTAGAGAAATACATGACACCTGAGGAAATGACGAGGGGTGGAGTTAAACAATGACCCGTAAAATTAAGATGCGCATCTGGCGCGGCAACAGTGAAAGCGGATCCCTGCAAGATGTATCAGTTGATGCCAATGAGGGTGAAGTAGTTCTAGATGTAATCCACCGCGTGCAGGCAACCCAAATGGGAGATCTAGCTGTTCGCTGGAACTGTAAGGCTGGTAAGTGTGGATCTTGTTCTGTTGAGATTAATGGTAAGCCTCGTCTTGCATGTATGACACAGATGGCAAATTTTGCAGAGGATGAAACCATTACCGTCACACCACTTCGCGCATTCCCAGTAATTAAAGATTTAGTTACTGATGTTTCCTTTAACTACAAGAAGGCTATGGAGATCCCATCCTTTGAGCCACCGGCAGATCTAAAGCCAGGTGAGGCCCGCATGCAGCAAATAGATGTTGAGCGCTCGCAAGAGTTCCGCAAATGCATCGAGTGCTTCCTTTGCCAAGATACCTGCCACGTTATTCGAGATCATGAAGAGAATAAAAAGTCATTTGCTGGTCCGAGATTCTTTATTCGTATCGCAGAACTTGATATGCACCCACTTGATATGTTGCGCAATCGCAAGCAAAAGGCGCAAGAGGAGCATGGTCTTGGCATGTGTAACATTACAAAATGTTGTACTGAGGTTTGCCCAGAACACATCCGAATTACCGATAACGCAATCATTCCAATGAAAGAGCGCGTTGTAGATGTTAAGTACGATCCTGTTCGCTGGCTAGGCTCAAAGATCCGCCGCCGCGAAGAGGTTATTTAATTGATGAAGTTACTAGTTCGCCTAATTGCTAGCGCGCTAGCTTTCTGGGCGGCAACTGCATTAATTTCTGGCATCAAAGTAAATGGTGGGGCTTGGAGCTATCTTTGGGTAGCACTATTATTTGGCTTAATCAACGGCCTAATCGGATCACTAATTAAATTATTTACTCTCCCTGCAATTCTTCTTACCTTTGGCTTATTCACATTTGTAATTAACGCTGCGATGTTGATGCTTACTGCCAGGTGGAGTGAGAGTTTAGATGTTACAAACTTTTGGTCAGCGCTCTGGGCATCCTTGATAATCTCAGTAATTTCTACCTTAATTACCTCAGTATTTAAAAAATCTAAGCTTTAAAATTACTTAAGCAGGCGAGCCATATACGCCTCAACCTCATCAGGATGACGAGGAAGTGCGTTACTTAAAATCTTTGCACCACTTTGTGTAACCAAGATGTCATCTTCAATTCTCACACCAATACCGCGA